>JBGPQZ010000330.1:0-3169 GCA_041489335.1 Methylomirabilia bacterium | reverse complement strand
GTGCGCATCATCCCGACCTACAAGGTGGTCACCGACCTAGGGATGGTCAACACGTTCTCCGGCCTCACCATCCCCCTCATCGCCTCGGCCACGGCGACGCTCCTCTTCCGGCAGGTGTTCCTCACCATCCCGGATGAACTGGTGGAGGCGGCCAAGATCGACGGGGCCGGCCCCTTGCGCTTCTTCTGGCAGATGGTCCTGCCGCTGTCGCGCACCAACATCGCCGCCCTGTTCGTGATCCTGTTCATCTACGGCTGGAACCAGTACCTGTGGCCGCTCCTGATCACGACCAACCGGAATATGGAGACGATCGTCATCGGCATCGTGAAGATGATCGGCACCAGCGACGCCCAGACCGACTGGAACCTGATCATGGCCACCGCCGTCCTGGCCATGCTGCCGCCGGTGGCGGTGGTGGTCTTCATGCAGCACTGGTTCGTGAAGGGGCTGGTCGAAACGGAGAAGTAGGCAACCGGGCAATCCGGCGATCAGACGATCCAAGCAACCACGGCTGGCCATTCCCCGCACTCCGATCGCCTGCTTGCCTGCGTGCCGAGGAGTCCGATGGACACCTACATTCTGGCGCTGGATCAGGGGACGACCAGCTCCCGGGCCATCCTGTTCGACCGGAAGGCGCGGATCGTCTCGGTCGCCCAGCGGGAGTTCCGGCAGATCTACCCACAGCCGGGCTGGGTGGAGCACGACCCGCTGGAGATCTGGGACAGCCAGCTCGGTGTGGCGCGCGAGGCCATCGCCGCGGCGGGGATCGCCGCGTCGCAGGTGGCCGCCATCGGCATCACCAACCAGCGCGAGACGACCGTGGTCTGGGACCGGGCCACGGGCGCGCCGCTCTACAATGCCGTTGTCTGGCAGTGCCGGCGGTCGGCGCCGCTGTGCGACGCGCTGAAGCAGCAAGGGTGGGAGCCCACCGTGCGCGAGCGGACGGGCCTGGTGATCGACGCCTACTTCTCCGGCACCAAGATCCAATGGCTGCTCACGCACGTGCCGGGGCTGCGCGGGCGGGCGGAGCGGGGCGAGGTGTGCTTCGGCACGGTGGATACCTGGCTGCTGTGGAAGCTCTCCGGCGGCCGGGTCTGGATGACCGATTACAGCAACGCCTCCCGCACCATGCTCTTCGACATCCAGCGGCTGGCGTGGGACCCCGACCTCTGCCGGGCCCTGGAGGTCCCGCCGGCGATGCTCCCCGAGGTGCGACCCTCCAGCGGGGTCTACGGCTTCGCGGCGGCCGACCGGTTCGGGGCGGAGATCCCCATCGCCGGGATCGCCGGGGACCAGCAGGCCTCGCTCTTCGGCCAGGCCTGTTTCCGCCCCGGGATGGCCAAGAACACGTACGGGACCGGCTGCTTCCTGCTGGTGCACACGGGCGAGCGCCCGGTGGCCTCCCGGACGGGGCTCCTGACCACGATCGCGGCCAGCCCCGCGGAGGGGCGGGTCGAGTATGCCCTGGAGGGGAGCATCTTCATCGCCGGGGCCGCCATCCAGTGGCTGCGCGACGGCCTGCAACTGATCGCCCACTCCGCCGAGTCGGAAGCGCTCGCCGCCTCCGTGCCGGATAACGGCGGCGTCTACTTCGTGCCGGCCTTCGTGGGACTGGGCGCGCCCCACTGGGACATGTACGCGCGGGGCACCATCCTGGGGATCACGCGGGGGACGACCAGGGCGCACCTCGCCCGGGCGGCGCTGGAGGCTATCGCCTACCAGAGCCGGGAGGTGCTGGGTGCGGCCGGCTCCGAGGCGGGGCTCGAACTCGAGGAGTTACGGGTGGACGGCGGGGCCACGGCCAACGACTTCCTGCTCCAGTTCCAGGCAGACATCCTGGGGCGACCGGTGGTCCGGCCGGTGGTGAAGGAGACGACGGCCCTGGGGGCGGCCTATCTGGCCGGCCTGGCCGTGGGCTACTGGACCGACCGGGCGGAGATCGCGCAGCACTGGGCGGCCGAGCGGCGCTTCCTCCCCGCCATGGACGCGGTCAGACGGGAGGATCTCTTCGCCACCTGGCGCCGTGCCGTGGCCCGCGCCGTGGGCTGGGCGCTCCCCCCCGGCGGGCCAGGGAAGGCTTGACACCTTCTGGGGTTCCACATAGACTGCCGGCAATTATTGATCCGATCACCCGTCGGTTTCGCAGAGGGCAGAGATCAGGAGAGAGCCCCGGCGAAGGGCGGTACGTGCGAGCTGTCCTTTGCCGGGGCGTTGCCTTTCCGGGGGTGGGGATGTGGGCCCGGGTCGGCCGCGGACGCAGGCGCCGGGCAAGGACACCATGGACGCCCTGACCACCCTGATCCTGGCGATCCCGGGCACGGCCATCGGCATCGCCTACATCCGGGCCTTCCACTACCCGCTGCCGGGAATCGGGGTGCCGCTCACCAGCATGTGGATCATCCTGCCCATCGTCCTGGCGGTGCGCCGGCTGCCGTACACGGTGCGGGGGAGCTTCTCGTCGCTCCTCCTGGTCCACAAGTCGCTGGAAGAGGCGGCGGGCAGCGTGGGCGCGACCAAGATGCGGACCTTCCGCGACGTGACGCTGCCGCTGGTGTGGAAAGGCATTCTGGTGGGCTCGCTCTTCTCGTTCATGACCTCCATTCAAGAGGCCTCGGCCACCCTGTTCCTCACGCTGGGGGGCTGGGAGATGATCCCGGTCGGCATCTTCACCTTCTACATCGCGGGCTCGCAGAGCGGGGCGGCCGCCCTCGGGTTCATCCTGATCGTGGTGGCCGCCCTGAGCCTCCTGATCATCAATCGGGTGGCGGGCACCCGGATGGGTGGGATGTTCGGCTAGGTGATACGAGGGCGGCCCCCCGTGCCTTTGAGGGCATGGCCCTCATTCCGAAAATCCATCCGGGGAG
This sequence comes from Methylomirabilia bacterium, assembly GCA_041489335.1. Classification (GTDB taxonomy): domain Bacteria; phylum Methylomirabilota; class Methylomirabilia; order Methylomirabilales; family 2-02-FULL-66-22; genus 2-02-FULL-66-22. The sequence goes on along the minus strand of JBGPQZ010000330.1, from coordinate 305 downwards.
CGGTGCGGGAGGCCACGACCGAGGTCCGCTTCGCGTGAGGCAGGGCGGTGGATCGCCGGTCCCGGCGCGCCACCGGGAAAGCGCTGTGAAGGAGAAGAACATGCCGCCGAGGAACGAGCACGGGCAGTCAAAGACCCCCGAGAAGCGCGGCGGGGGCCACGACTTCTTCGGGCACGGCCAGGAGATCCGGGCGGCCCTGGAGCGCCACTTGCCGAAACGGCCCGTCCGCGCGCTGGACGTGGGGACCGGGTTCGGCCGGAATGCGGTGTTCCTGGCCCGGCACCTGCCGGCGGGCAGCCACGTCT
>JBGPQZ010000329.1:0-3178 GCA_041489335.1 Methylomirabilia bacterium | reverse complement strand
CGCGCGACTGCACGTACCGCCGGGCGTAGGCCGCGTCATCCAGGTAGCCGCCCCGCGCGAGGCGCGCCAGCGTGGCCTCGACCTCCTCCGGCGCGCAGTCACGACGGAGGAGCAACTCCCGGATCTCGTGGGTCGTCCGGGGCCGCAGCGCCAGGGCCCGAACCGCCACCTCCCAGGCGCTCGGCCGCTCGGAGGCGCCCCCCGCTCCTCGCTCCCCGCTCCGCGTCCTTCCCGTCGGCCCCATCAGAACTTCGTCATCCCCGGGATGGTCTTGGGTGGCTCCTCCTGCTGCTGGACGTCGCGCCACCCCGCGTCCCCCGTGGATTCGATCCCGCGGATCCGCAGCGCGAAGTCGTCCGGGTTGGTGCACCACAAGAGCGCCTCCTCGTAGGTGATGAGGTCGCGCTTGTACAATCCCATGAGCGACTGGTCGAAGGTCTGCATCCCGTACTGGCTGAAGCCGGCCGCGATGGTGTCGGGCAGCTTCCGCGTCTTGTCCGAGTCCACGATCGCCTCCCGCACGGTGGCGGTGGCGACGCAGACCTCCACCGCGGGCACCCGGCCCTTGCCGTCCGCCCGCGGGATCAGGCGCTGCGAGATGATCCCCTTGAGCACCGAGGCGAGCTGCAGCCGCACCTGCTTCTGCTGGAAGGGCGGGAAGACGGAGATGATCCGGTTGATCGTCTCCGTGGTGTCCAGCGTGTGCAGCGTGCTCATGACCAGGTGGCCCGTCTCGGCCGCCAGCAGGGCCGTGGAGATGGTCTCGTAGTCCCGCATCTCCCCCACCAGGATGACGTCCGGGTCCTGCCGCAGCGCGCTCCGGAGCGCCTCGCCGAAGGAGGGGGTGTCCATCCCCACCTCGCGCTGGTTCACCAGACACTTCTTGTCCCGGTGCAGGAACTCGATGGGGTCCTCGATGGTCAGGATGTGCCCCGCGCTGTTCGAGTTGATGTGGTCGATCATGGCCGCCAGGGTCGAGGACTTGCCCGAACCGGTGGTGCCGGTGACCAGGATGAGCCCCCGCGGCTCCAGCGCCAGCTTCTCCAGCACCGGGGGCAGGTTGAGCTCGGCGACCGTCTGGATGCGGAGCGGGATGAGCCGGAGGACCATCCCCACCATCCCCCGCTGCTGGAAGACGTTCACCCGGAAACGGCCCAGGCCGGGCACGCCGTAGGCCAGGTCCGCCTCATTCTTTTCCTTGTACCGCTCCCGCATGCGGGCGTTCATGACGCCGGCCGCCATCATCACGACGGCGTCCTGGCCCAGGCGGGGCAGCTCCATCATCGGGACCAGCTTGTGGTCGATACGCAGGATCGGCGGCGTGCCCACCTTGAGGTGGATGTCGGAGGCCTTCCGCTCGACGGCCAGCTTGAGCAGGTCGACCAGTTCCATCTAGGCCTCCGCCTCCGGCGCCGGCGCCACGGCCAGCCCCAGGGCCGCCCGAAGCTTCCCCTCGATCTCCTCGGCCATGGTCGGATTCTCCTGGAGGAAGCGCTTGGCGTTCTCGCGCCCCTGCCCGATGCGCTCGCTCCCGTAAGCGTACCAGGCCCCGCTCTTCTCCACGACCCTGTGGAGCACGCCGAGGTCCACGAGGCTCCCCAGGCGCGAGATCCCCTCGCCGTAGATGATGTCGAACTCCGCCTCGCGGAACGGGGGGGCCACCTTGTTCTTCACCACCTTCACCTTGACCCGGATGCCGATGACCTCTTCCCCGTCCTTGATGGCCGAGATCCGCCGGATGTCCAGGCGGACCGAGGCGTAGAACTTGAGGGCCCGCCCGCCCGTCGTGGTCTCGGGGTTGCCGAACATGATCCCGATCTTCTCCCGCATCTGGTTGATGAAGACCACCGAGGTGCGGGACTTGCTGATGGCCGCCGTCAGCTTCCGGAGGGCCTGGGACATGAGCCGGGCCTGCAGCCCGGGCATCGAGTCGCCCATCTCCCCGTCGATCTCGGCCCGCGGCACCAGGGCGGCCACGGAGTCGATCACCACCACGTCCACGGCGCCGCTCCGGACCAGGGCCTCGGTGATCTCCAGCCCCTGCTCCCCCGTGTCGGGCTGGGAGATCAGGAGCTCGTCGATGTTGACCCCCAGCTTCTTGGTATAGTTGGCGTCCAGGGCGTGCTCGGCGTCCACGAAGGCCGCCGCGCCGCCCCGCTTCTGCGCCTCGGCGATGATGTGGAGCGCCAGCGTGGTCTTCCCGCTCGATTCCGGGCCGAAGATCTCGATCACCCGGCCGCGTGGGACCCCGCCCACCCCCAGCGCGAAGTCCAGCTCCAGGGAGCCCGTGGGAATCGTGGCGATCGGAAGGAGGGCCCCCGAGGCCCCCAGGCGCATGATGGCGCCCTTCCCGTACTGCTTCTCGATCTGGGACACGGCCAGCTCCAGGGCCTTGTCCCGCTCCTTGCGTTCCTCTTTGACCGGCGGCACCTTCTTCGTTCCCATCTCTGCCATGACTATTCCCCCAGCCGTTTGGCTTCGCAGAGTTACGGAAAATCGCTCGGATGCGTGAGCCTACGTGATTTCCCGGGCGAAGTCAACCCCGATCAGGCCAGAAGCGGGCGCCGCGGAGCGTGTTCACCAGCGACGAAAGGCCCGGGAACGTGCCGCCGGCTAGCCTCTCCAGCCGGCCGATCGGGCCTGGATCACGGGCAGTCGCCGAGCCCTTCGAGCAACTCCAGCATCCTCTGTACGTCGCCCTCGGTCACCTCGGCGACAATGGGGGCGTCCGAGGGACATTCAGTGTGCCGGTCATGGACCTCAATCATCCGGATCTTCCCCGTCTGGTCTGCCCGATAGGATGGCTGGGAGGTCAGATAGTTGTAGGGGAAGATCGGGAACGGCGTCCTCGGGAACAGCAGCACGGTGAAGTCGGTCTCGTTGGGCGCGTACTCGACCCGCGCACCCGCCGGGAGGCGAAAGAAGGGGCAACTGGTCGGTTGCGATCCCGGCGCCTCGAACCGGCGAAACCGCGCCTTGCCCGTCTTGGCCTGCTCCTGCCGCGAGGCGGCGAGTTGATAGGTGACAAAATCCCTGAAGGCCTTCTGCCGGGGCCCTTCCCCCACCGGCCAGTAAGCTGCGAAGGACACCGCCATCCCCATCAGGAACGTGGTGAGCACGAGCAGCACGGCCCCCGCGGGAAGCAGTCGCCGCGGGTTGGCTTTCTCCAGATGTGCGG
>JBGPQZ010000328.1:0-3185 GCA_041489335.1 Methylomirabilia bacterium | reverse complement strand
GGTCAATCTTCCAGGAGCAACTCCAGGCGGCGGGACACTTCCTCCTGAACGTCAAAGGTCGAACCGGGGTCGCCTTCATATCGATATTGCAGTTCATAGGCATCCATTTCCAGGGGGATGGCGGCATAGTTAAAGCCTTGATTGACCCAACCGTTGATAAACAATTCCACGAACTTATCCAATCCCAAAAGGTCATATTGGACCACGTGCACCAGCTCATGAAAGACCAGGGGGTCCAGATCGCTCCGGGCCGCCTTTTCCACCAGCAAAACGGTGTCCACCAGGGTGAGGGCGGCCATGGTGCTGAAATCCAACACCGGGACCCGGCCCAGGGCCAAGCGCTGCCCCCCGAGACGGACCAGCGTGTTCCGGCGGCCCCGGACGAGATAGAGGATCTTTCTACCGGGATTCCGTTGAAAAAACGGATGGTTAGGCGACTTCCCGAGTGATGCCGCGGACTTGGCCAAACGTCTGAATTCGCATTTGAAGACCAGGAGGGCCACCAGGCCCAATCCGCCTCCGTTGTATCCTGCAAGCAGTGCGTCCGGCACATGGTGCGCGCCGGTGAGCGATGGTGTCACCCGGAGGGAATAATCCTAGGCTTTCGTTCCCTCGGCTGGCTTTGCCGGAGGAGCCTCGCGTTTGGTCGCCTTGCTCATAAAGTCGGCGAGCAGCGTCGCGTCCTTCGGGTCCATCTGGAGGAATTTGATGCCCATCCCCACCGGGAACGAGCTTCGGCTCGCCGTGTTGACCCACACCACCACGCCGCGGACCTCGAACCGGCGGGCGATCCCCGGCAACGTGAACCGGAGGAGGACCTCCTGATTCAACGGCTGGGGCTGCGGGGTGCGAATGAAGACGCCGCCCCCGCTGATGTTCCGGCTGTAGGCTGCGATGAATTCCTGGAGGGTTCGGTAGTTTACCTCGACCTCGACGTTGGCCCGCAGCTCTTGCCGCTGCTCCGCCATGCCTCTTCCTCCGGCCGGATTCCCCCAGCCTCCTCCCCCACCGCGGCCACGCTATCAAAGGCCACCCGAGAACACAACAGGAATCCGTGGATCGCGCGGGACCACGCACCCGCTTCCCCGCATGCATCCACATCGGAACTCCCAGGAATTCTTCCTTGACCTGCAACCCCTCCGCGGCCTCCGTGTCTCCGCGGGGAAATGTTCAGGACGGTGTGCCCGCCCCCGAGGTTGCGCCCCCATGCTCCCTCGAGTATGATGCACCCACCTGCGGAGGGAAAGGGCATGCTGACCAGCATTCCGGGGTTTCGCGTCGGCCACTTCACGGACGAGCAGGGCTGTACCGGCTGCACGGTCATCCTCTGCCCCGAGGGGACCGTCGGCGGGGTGGACATCCGCGGCTCCGCGGCCGGCACGCGCGAGATGGACCCCCTGTCCCCCATGCACCTCGTGCCGCACGTGCACGCGATCCTCCTGGCCGGAGGATCCGCCTTCGGCCTGGACGCGGCCGGCGGCGTGATGCGCTACCTGGAGGAGCGGGGGGTGGGCTTCGACGTCCAGGTGACGCGCGTCCCGATCGTTCCGGCCGCCATTCTCTTCGACCTTCGCCTGGGGGACCACCGCGCCAGGCCGGATGCCTCGGCAGCCTACGAGGCCTGCCTGCGGGCCACGGCCGGCCCGCTGGCGGAGGGTTCCGTGGGCGCCGGCACCGGGGCCACGGTCGGAAAGCTCTTCGGCATCGCCCAGGCCACCAAGTCGGGCCTGGGCACATCCGCACGGACGCTCCCCGGCGGCCTCGTGGTGGCGGCCCTGGCTGTCGTGAACGCCTTCGGGGATGTCCGGGATCCGGCCACCGGCCGCATCCTGGCCGGGGCCAGGGAGGCCGCGGACAGCCACCGGTTTGCCGACTCGGCCGCCGCCATGCGGCGAGGCATGACGCCCCGCGGGTATCGGGGGGAGAACACCACCCTCGCCGTCGTGGCCACGAACGCCCTCCTCACCAAGCTGCAGGTCACCAAGCTGGCGCAGGTGGCGCAGCACGGGCTGGTGCGGGCCATCACGCCGGTGCACACCACGCTGGACGGCGATCTGGTCGTCGGGCTCGCGACCGGCGAGGTCCCGGCCGAGCCGAACGTCGTCGGGCTGGCGGCGGCGGATGCCCTGGCGGAGGCGATCGTGCGGGCGGTCACCACCGCCACGTCGCTCGGCGGACTCCCTGCCTGGAGAGACCTCGGCGGAGGCTCAGACTCGTAGGCAAGGAGCGTCGAGGGGTCGCAGACTCACAGAGTGACAGCGTCACAACGGCAGGGAGTTGCAGGGGAAGAACTGCCAACGTCTGCTGCTTGGCTCTAGGCTCTCGGCTCTGCCCTAGGCCTTCTTCGAATCCTTGTCCTTCTTGGGCGTCACGTCGATGGCGTCCTTGCCCGCCATGGAGTCCCGGAATCCCCGGATCGCCTTCCCCAGCCCGCTGCCGATGTCGCCGAGGCGACCGGCGCCGAAGATGAGGACGATGATCACCAGGATGACGATCAGCTCTGGAAATCCCAAACCGAACATGAGAGGTCTCCTTTGAAAATCTTGGCCATCAGCCCCTGGCCGTTACCCTCTGGTCTCTGACGAGAAAGCCGGGCATTCTCAAATTCGGAATTCCGAATTCGGAATTCGGAATTGCCCCACCTCCGCTCCCCTGCTACTTGTACGGGACGCGCTCATCCCCCTCCCGTCGCGTGATCCGCAGCGTGTCCAGGTGCTCCAGGAACGGGATGGCGTACTTCCGCGACACGCCGAACAGCTCCTTCATGGTGCCCACGTTGATGCTGGGCTGCGCCTGGAAGTGCGCCAGGACGCGCTCCCGCAGCGCCTGATGGCTCTCCCGGTGCAGGAAGATGTCCCCCGCGATCCTGACCAGGACGCCGTCATCCACCAGCCGCCGGAAGACCGCCTGGCCGAGCTTCCGATCGGCCTGGAGTCCGTCCAGCACCGCCTCGGGCGTGGCGGGCTGGAAGCCGGCGTCCTGGAACGCGGCCTCGATCTTGCGCTTGAGCTCCTCCTCGGCCGCCGAAAGCGTGGGGTGATGGCCCGCCAGCCGCACCTTGTCGCGCGTGACGGCGATCCGGCCCGCCGCCGTGAGGCGCGCGAGCATCCAGCCGAAGGTGGCGGGCAGCAGCGCCTCCGGCAGCCTGCTCCGGAGCTCCTCCTTGGCCAGGCCGTCCTTCAGGG
>JBGPQZ010000327.1:0-3193 GCA_041489335.1 Methylomirabilia bacterium | reverse complement strand
GCGCGCCGTAAATCGCCCTCCGCTTCTCCTCGCTGAAGGTCCGTCGGCCCGCCTCGAGAAGTTCGTCCACCTTCGGGTTCTTGTAGGAGATGTGATTCAGCTCGTCCGGCCCGGTCTTGCTGGAGTGCCAGATGTCGTATTGGTCCGGGTCGAGGCCCAGCCCCCACCCGAGGATGATGGCCTCGAAGTCCTTCTTCCGGATGAAGGTGTTGAGGAAGGCCGCCCACTCCACCACGTGGATCCTGGCGTCGATCCCGACCGCGCGCAGGCGCCGCTGGATGATCTCGGCCGTCTGCTGGCGCACCAGGTTCCCCTGGTTGGTCCGGATGGTGAAGGTAAACGGCTTGCCGTCCCGGAGCAAGAGGCCATCGGCATTCTTGTCCTTCCAGCCCGCCTCCGCCAGGAGGGCCCTGGCCCGCTCCGGATCGAAGGGGAAGGTCTTCACGTCGTCCCGGTACCACCACGTCCCGGGCTTGTACGGCCCCACGGCCGGGCGACCCAGGCCCAAGAGAACCCCCTCGATGATCTCCCGCTTGTCGATGGCGTGGGCCATGGCCTGGCGCACGCGCTTGTCCTGGAAGCGTGGGTCGCGCAGGTTGAAGCCTAGGTAGGCGTACCCGTTGCTCAGGTACTGGTAGCGGTTGAACGATTTGCGGAAGGCCGGGTAATCCGTCTGCCGGCGGAACTGGATGGGCGTGAGCGCCGCCATGTCGATGTTGGTGGCCTTCAGCTCCAGGAAGATGGTGGACTGATCGGGGATGATCCGGTAGACGACCCGCTTGAGGTAGGGGCGGCCCTCGAAATAGTCGGGATTCCTCTCCAGGACGACCTTCTCGCCCGTCTTCCACTCCACGAACCGATACGGGCCGCTGCCGATGGGGTGACGGTTCTGTCGCGTCGTGCGGAGGTCCACGCCGCCCTTCCACGCGGCCTCCAGGATGTGGCGTGGCAGGATCCAGATTCCCCAGGAGAGGAGGGCCGGGGCGTACGGCTTCTCGTAGGTCACCCGGTAAGTGTACCGGTCCACCACCTCGGCCTTCTGCACCTGACGGAAAGGCTCGCCGTAGGCGGTCGGCGTCTTGGGATCGATCATGTAGCGGTAGGTGAAGTCCACGTCCTCGGCCGTGACCTCCTCCCCGTCGTGCCACTTGACCCCCCTCCGCAGGTGGAAGGTGATGGTCAGCTCGTCGGGCGAGATCTCCCAGCGCTCGGCCAGTTCCCCCTCGACGCGCAGCTCCTTGTCGGTCCGCACCAGAGCGGAGTAGATGAGCCCCCCGATGTCGTGGGACGAGGAGTCGGACGTGATGTTCGGGATGAGGCCGCTGATGTCCCCGATGGAGGCCTGCACCAGCGTGTCGCCGTAGGCCGGCCCCCCTTCCGCGACCGTCGAATCGGTCGTGGCATCGGGGCGGCTGCAGGACGCCAGCAGCGTCCAGGCGAGGACGAGCAGGGCGGCCCAGCCGAACCGCCCTGACCAGGACGTATGGAAGCAGGGAGACGATCCGGCCACTACTTCGACGGAGCCTGCGGCGCGGCCGGAGCCGGGACCGGCGCCGGCGTCGCTGGCGCGGCCGGGGCGGTCGGGGCCGGCTTCGGGCGATCCTCCGGGATGACGGAGGACGTCCGGCGCTGGCTGGCCAGCAGGGTCAAGGTGATCGACATCAACATGAACAGGATGGCCATGGCGGACGTCGCCTTGGACAGAAACGTGGCGGCTCCCCGGCCCCCGAACACGGTCTGGCTGGATCCGCCCCCGAAGGCGGCGCCGATGTCGGCCCCCTTCCCGCTCTGGAGCAGGACGAGCAGGATCAGGGAGATGGCGATCAGGATATGGATGACGGACAATGCGATGTACATGCAACCTCCCCACAGAGCACTGACAAGGGCGGAACGGAGCCCGCCCGTATGCTACCCGCGATACCGAACGATCTTGGCGAACGACGCCGCCTCCAGGCTGGCCCCGCCCACCAGGCCGCCGTCCACATCCGGCTGGGACATCAGGGCGGCGACGTTGTCCGGCTTGACGCTGCCGCCGTACAGGATGCGCAGACCCTCGGCGGCCGCGGGACCCCCCAAGCGAGAGACCTGCTGACGGATGAAGGCGTGCACCTCCTGGGCCTGGGCCGGCGTCGCCGTCCGGCCCGTCCCGATGGCCCAGACCGGCTCGTAGGCGACCACCAGCTTGGCCGAGGCCAGGTGGCGCGCCAGGCCGTCCTTCACCTGCCGCTCCAGGATGGCGAGGGTCTGCCCCGCTTCGCGCTCCGCGAGCGTCTCGCCCACGCAGGCGATGCAGGAAAGCCCCTGCGCCAGGACCGCCCCCACCTTTTTGCCCACCGTGGCGTCGGTCTCGCCGAAGTACTGCCGGCGCTCCGAGTGTCCGACGATGACGTGGCTGCAGCCCAGGTCGGCGATCATCGGCACGGCCACCTCGCCGGTGAAGGCCCCTTCCTTCTCCCAGGAACAGTCCTGGGCCCCCACGGCAATCCGCGACCCCTTCGCCGCCTCGACCGCCGCCTGCAGCGCCGTGAACGGCGGGCACACCACGACCTCGACGTCCGCCACGTCCTGCACCAGGTCGCGCAGGTTCGTGATCATCTCCGCCGCCTGGCGAGCCGTCTTGTACATCTTCCAGTTGCCTGCAATGATCGGCGTCCGCATGACTACTCCTACACCCCTCTCACTTCTTTTCGGTTAACGCCGCGACCCCCGGCAGCTCGATCCCTTCCAGAAACTCCAGGGAGGCCCCACCCCCCGTCGAAATGTGGCTCATCTTCTCGGCCAGGCCGCTCTGCGTCACGGCCGCCACGGAGTCGCCGCCGCCCACGATGGAGATCGCACCCGAGGCCGCGATGGCACGCGCCACGGCGAAGGTCCCCTCGCGGAACGGGGCCAGCTCGAAGACGCCCATGGGGCCGTTCCAGACCACCGTCTTGGCCCCCTGGATCGCCGTGCCGAAGGCCGCGCGCGCCTTGGGCCCGATGTCCAGCCCCCTCCAGCCGACCGGCAGCTCCGTGCTGTCGGCGACTCGGGTCAGGGCGGCCGCATCCGCCTTCTCGGCGATGACGTGATCCATGGGCAGCAGGAAGGTCACCCCGCGGGCGCGCGCCGCCTGCATGATCTCGCGCGCCACGTCCAGCTTGTCCGCCTCCAGGAGCGAGGCGCCGATCTCCATGCCCTGCGCCTTCAGGAAGGT
>JBGPQZ010000326.1:0-3211 GCA_041489335.1 Methylomirabilia bacterium | reverse complement strand
CAGAAGGGCGTCTCCTGCCGGGTGGAGATCCTCACGCCGGAGCCCTGATCACGCCGAAGAGCGGGCAGGTCGAGGGGTGCAGCGGTCGGCTGCATTTCCCCTCTTGACGGGGCGCAATCGTTCGGCGTATGTTCAAATGTAAAGGATTACAGTCCGGAAAATTCGGGTTCCTGAACGGTCGCGCCTCCCCTCGCTGGCCCACGCTTCAGGAGATCGAATGCCTGCCCGGTTGCCCAGAGTGACCCGGCTCAAAGACGTCGCCGAACGCGCCGGGGTCTCCACTGCCACCGTTTCCCGCGTCCTGAACGGGCAGGGACCGGTGAGTGAGGACGCCCGGACTCGCGTCCTCACCGCCGCCCGGGAGTTGGACTACCACCCCAACTGGCTGGCCCAGAGCCTGCGGGGTCGGCGGACCAACACCATCGGCCTCATCCTCCCCGACATCGAGAATCCCTTCTTCACCTCGCTGATCAAGGGCGTCGAACAAGCGGCATCGGACCGGGGATGGAACGTCATTCTGTGTAACACCGACGAAGACATTCGCCGCGAGGAGATCCTGGTGCGCACGCTGGTCGAGCGGCGGATCGACGGCCTCCTCCTCTGCCCGGTGGCCGGATCGCACGACTACCTCGTGCAACACCTGGACCGCCGTCTGGCCCTCGTCAGCGTGAATCGCACGCTGCCCGGAGTCCCCGTGCCCGCCGTGGTGGCGGACAACGAGCAGGGGGCGTATGCGGCGGCGCGGCACCTCCTGGCCAAGCGGTTTCGCCCGCTGGCCCTCATCCTGGGGACGCCCCAGCTCAGTACCACCGAGGCGCGGCTGGCCGGCTGCCGTCGCGCCGCGGCCGAGCTCGGCTTGGGGGCGGACGGACTCCACCTCACCGTGGGACTCGGCCGGATGGGCCAGGGGTACAAGGCCGCCCTGGAGTGCCTGGACGCCAAGCCGCGGCCCCGGGCGATCTTGGCCTTCAACAACCTCATGGCCGAAGCGGCACTCATGGCGATCCACCACCGGGGGCTGCGCTGCCCCGAGGACGTGGCGCTCATCGGGTTCGACGATTTCCGATCGGCGGCCGCCATGACGCCACCGCTCACGGTCGTGGAGCAGGATCCGGTCGGCATGGGGAGGCAAGCCGTGGAGGTGCTGGCGAAGGTGATTGCGGCCCACCGGCCGGTCGCGATGACCACGACGCTCCCGACGCGGCTTCTCCTGCGCGCCTCCTGCGGGTGCCCCGACGGAAACGATCGGAGGCATCCCTGAGTGAGGCCCCACGGCGCGCGGGTCGTTCCGGTAGCTGAGGACGGATCGGCAACGCGACGTAGCATCCGGGCACCGCCCGGGATCTGGTGGGCGAGGTGCACCACCAGCGTGTGAACCCTTAGCTGGGAAGGAGAGAATGCCATGCGACAGCAGAAGAAGGCATCAACATCGAGAGGAGGAGGGCGGGCCATCAGCCGGCGCGCATTCCTCGGCGTCACCGCCGGTGCGACGGCGGCGCTGTCCTTCGGGACGTTCATCCGGAGCGGTCTGGGCGCGGCCAAGGTCAACGTGCTGACTTGGTCCAACACCCTGAACGCCATGGATGACACCCTGCGCGAGCAGGCCAAGCAGTACACCAAGGAGAAAGGAGTCGAGGTCAGCTTCGAGTTCATCAACCAGACCGACCTCCCCACCAAGACGGCGGCGGCCGTGGAGAGCGGCGCCGGCCCCGACATCATCACGCTCTGGAGCGACGGCCCCCACCTCCATGCCAAGACGCTGATCGACATCAACGACGTGGCCGAGCCCCTCGGCAAGGAACTGAAGGGCTGGACCAACATCGCCAAGGACATCGCCATCGTCGGCAAGAGCTGGAAGGCGGTGCCCTGGGGGATCATCCCCATCGCCATCACCTACCGCTCCGACTGGTGCAAGGAGGTGGGATACGCGAAGTTCCCCGACACCTACAATGAGTTCCTGGTGCTGGCCAAGAAGCTAAAGGAAAAGGGACACCCGGTCGGCTTCGCCCTAGGCCGGGCCATCGGGGACGGGAACCAATCCCACTACCCCATACTGTGGGCCTTCGGCGGAGCGGAGTGCAAGAAAGACGGCAAGACCGTCGCCATCAATTCGCCGGGGACGGCCAAGGCGGTGGACTACCGGCGGCAGCTCTTCAAGGACGGGGAGAACGAGGACGTCTTCTCCTGGGACGACTCGAGCAACAACCGCGCCTTCCTGGCGGAAGCGGTGTCGGTCACGGGGAACGCGGCCAGCATCTACTGGGCCGAGAAGAAGAACGCCCCGCAGCTCCGCGATGTGACGGACCATGCACTCTGGCCGCAGGGGCCGGCCGGCCGCTTCGGTTACTCCACGGCCATCAGCCTGGGGATCTTCAAGTTCTCCAAGGTCCAAAAGGAAGCCAAGGCCTTCATCAAGTGGCTGCTGGAGCCGAAGCAGTACTCCGCCTGGATCGGCGTGGGCGAGGGGCAGATTGCCGGGCTCCTCAACTTCTATGAGGATGACCCGGTCTGGAAGAAGGATCCCAAGCTGGAAGTGGTCCGGCAGATCCCGAAATACGTGCGCATGCCGGGGTATCCTGGGCCGCCGACGCGCCATGCGGCCGAGTCCATGGTCAAGTACGTCGTCGTCAACATGTTCGCCCGGGCGTGCAAGGGCATGTCCACGGCGGAGACGATCAAGATCGCGGAATCGGAGTTGAAGGAGATCTACAGTAAGGCCTAGTGCGTGCGCATGCGGCCGTGGCGCCTCCCCTTACCCTCTCCCCGCCCGGTACCCTCTGGGTGGGGAGAGGGGTAGGTGAAGGGGGCGGGGGCGCAACGAGCGTTCACGCAGCCGCATCGGGATTTCGAACCGGGACGGGGAGGTCCATGACCGCCATGGCAGAGACGGAGCGCCGACCGGCAGCGCCGCTCCTCCGGCGCTTCCTCAAGCCGGAGGCCCTCATCGGCTATTTCCTGATCTCGCCGGCGGTGTTCCTCCTGCTGGTGCTCTTGGCATATCCATTCGTCCTGGCTGTCTACATCAGCCTGACGGACCGCGTCCTGGGGGAGCCGGGAAGGTTCATCGGCATCGCGAATTTCCTCAAGCTCCTCCAGGATTCGCTCTTCCGCCAGACGGTGTGGAACTCCTTCGTGTACACCATTGCCACGGTGGCGCTGAAGATGTTCCTGGGGATCATCCTGGCGCTACTCCTGAACCAGGAGATGCGCT
>JBGPQZ010000325.1:0-3212 GCA_041489335.1 Methylomirabilia bacterium | reverse complement strand
GCGGCGCATCCCAGGAGCAGGCCGCCGGCAACCAGCGGAAAGAGCCAGTGGGTCACCGAACCGATGCGTATCTTCTTCATGGCACCGCCTCACCCACGATCTGCAATGGAAAAATACTGCTCACCGCCGCTGGGTTTCCCCGGCCTGGGCCGCCAGCGGCAGCCGGACCTGCTTGTCTCCCGTCAGGGAGGTGAGCAGCAGGAACTCCTCCTGGATCTCGTGCACCCGGAAGCGCCCGCCGATCGTCCCGCCCACCGGCAGGGTGTGCACCTCCTGCCCTCGCACGATGAAGGCCGTGAGGGTACCGTCGGCCTGCAGGAAGCCGACGTAGCGGAGTTGCTTCGCCTCTTCCTGGAAGGGATCCGGCGGCGGCGCCGGCGGCACGGTCGCCGCCACCCGGGCGGCCTCCCCGGATCGGGACGATGGGGGCGGCGGCGGGCTCCCGAAGATGTTGTGCGACTCGGCGGGATAGGGAGGGCGCGGGAGGTTCAGGAGCTCCAGCTTGAGCCGCGGCACCCCCCCGCCTTGAGCCGCCGGCACCCGTCGCTCCCGCGCGCCGACGCCCGGGCGTTCCGGGCGCAGCGGCGGCTCCGCCGGCCGCCGGTAGGCAAAGACCAGGGGCCAGGCGAGAAGCAGGGCAACCAGGAGGAACAGCTTGCCTCGGCGCGACTGCATGGACGCCTTGCGCTCCCCTCTTCCCCTACTGCAGATACAGCGCCAACTGCACCTGGACCTGGAGATCCGCACTCCCGCGCTGCTCCCGCAAGGACAGGCGCTCGATGACGAGGTGCCGGCGCATCCCCTCCAGCTCGTACAGGTAGCGGCGGATCTTGCCGTACGGCCCGTGCACCCCCATCTGGATGGTCACCTTGGTGAGGCTCGCCTCCTTGACGTCGGCGGGTCGGTAGGAGACCTCCGGGACGTCGAGGCTCTGTGAACGGGCCAGCTCGGTCAACTGGCCCATCAGGCTCACCAGGGCGGCCCGCCCGGGATACCCGCGCCAGAACTCCTCGACCTCGCGGAAGGCCGTCAGCAGCACCTCGCTGGACCGGGCTTCCCGCTGGAGGGTGCGGATCCGCCCGTCCAGGGCGAGGACCTGGCCCGCGTGCCGCAGGTGCGCGTCGTAGGCCGGCAGGACCAGCAGCCAGAGGACGAGGCCGTTCGCCACGAGCAGTCCGGCGATCAGCCCCCTCCGCCAGTCCGCCTCCCGGAGCCAGGCGTTCATCGCGCCCGCCCTTGGTACACGAGGCTCACCGTGAACTCCAGGCCGTCCGGGCCGCCGCCGGATTGCCGCTCGGGGCCCGCCGGCGACGTGCGGGCGCGCTGCTCCCGCAGGAAGACGTCGCGGAAGACCGTCCGCTCTTCCAGGCCTCGGAGGAGCCGGCTGAGGTCATCGAAGGTCCGCGCCGCGCCGTGCAGGGCCACGCGGCCGGTCGTCAGGTCCGGGTGAATCTCGTGCAGGACGACCCCGGCCGGGACCGACCGCTCGAGCTCGACCAGGAGGCCGATCCACGAGAAGGCCGAGGCCTCCAGGATCTGATTGTAGGCCGCCACCCGTGCCTCGTACTGCTTGACGGCCTCGGCGGGGATGCCGGTCTGGATGGTGCGCACGGCCTCCTGGTGCTGGCGGATCTCCTGTTCCATGGCGAGGAGGCGCCCCCCGACGGCGGTTCCCTCGCGGCGCAGGCCGACCCAGACCGCCAGTTGGGCCACCAGGAGCAGGGCGAGCCCCAGCACGATCGCGCCCGTCAGCCGGGCGGCGCGCCGGCGCTTCTGGTAGTCGGCGGAGGCCAGATTGAATCCCTGGATCAGCATGGGCGAATGGCCACCCCCAGCGGCGCGCCCCAGGGCGTCGGGTCCTCGCCGGAGAACGCGCACGACCGGTGGGCGGTGATCAGGGGGCGAAGGTCGAGGGGCGCGACCGGCACCTCCAGCCAGTCCGTCAAGGCGGACACGATCGCCGGCGTGCGGGAGCCGAGCCCGTGGGCAAACAGTTGCTCCACCGGGCCGATCCCTTCTGCCTCCCGGAAAAAGAGGAGCGAGTCGGAGACCTCCCGGAGGAACCGGAGGTCGCTCGCTCCCCCCGGGGTGCCCCTCCGTCGCCAGGATCCGCCAGACCCGGGGGCGACCGTCCTCGACGATGAGGAGCGTCGTCCGCACCCCGCACCCGCATAAGAGGCCGCTCGTCCGCGTCGTGAAGAGCGCCGAGGCGGCCTGGGTCAGGGCCACGCTGCGCGCGTCCACCACGGCCGCGCGGAGGCTCGCCCCACTCAAGAGCTGCTCGTATTCGGCCAGCACCCGCTCGCGGGCCACGAGACAGGCGGTGCGCGCCCGCCCATCGGGGCCCGGCGGGACGCTCAGATAGTCCAGGCGGGCCTCCTCGGCCGGGAAGGGGAGATGGTCCCGGGCCTGCCAGCGGAGGAACTGGCGGGCCTCCGTCCGGTCGGCGGGCAGCTCGTCGGTCGGGATGCTCCGAAGGATGAAGACGGGGTCGGGCAGGGCCACGCGCACGGAGCCGCGGCAGCCGGCGCCCTTGGCCAGCGCGGCGAGCGGCGCCGCGAGGGCCGCCGGATCGAGGAGGTTCCGATCCCTGGGCGAGGGCTGGATCAGGCCGGCCGGCAGCGGGGCCTCCAACGCCCGCCGCACACGGATGCCCCCGCGGGAAGGCTCCGCCCGGCAGAGCCGCAGCGCGTCCGGCGCGATTTCGAGTCCCCAGCCCATCCCGCTCATGCCTCCTGCAGTCTTCACTCGGCGAAGGTGACCCGGTTGACCTCCGCCAGCGTGGTGACGCCGGCCCGCGCCTTGGCCAGCGCGGCGTCCCGCAAGAGCACCGTCCCGCCGGCCTGGGCCGCGGCGTAGATCTCGCTCGCCGGGCGGCGGTCCAGGATCAGGGCGCGGATGGGATCGGTGATCTCCACCAGCTCGGCGATGGCGCTCCGGCCGCGGAAGCCGCTCCCCTGGCACTCGTCGCAGCCCCCGCCCTCGTAGAAGGTGTGGGCGGCGTCCGCCTCGGGTGAGAGGCCGGATTCCTCCAGGGTCTGCGGCGGGTAGTGTACCGGCCGCCGACAGGCCCGGCAGAGCACGCGCACCAGCCGCTGGGTCAGGATACAGTTCAGAGACGAGAGGAAATGGTAGGGCTCCAACCCCATGTTGAGGAAGCGGCCCAGGACGTCCATCACGTTGTTGGCGTGGACGGTGGTGAAGACCAGGTG
>JBGPQZ010000324.1:0-3254 GCA_041489335.1 Methylomirabilia bacterium | reverse complement strand
GACCTTGATGTCGACGTCGGGCGCAGCCGCGGCGTACACGCCGTTGCCCACGCCCGGGAGTTCCTGGACCTGGTACAGCGTGAACCGTCGGCGCTCCCCGGTGTGGATGAAGCGCGGGACCCAGGCCAGGTCGCAGAAGCGGTAAGGGATTTCGGCTGGGAGGATGCCCGCAGCCGAGGCCATCTCCCGGTGCCGGCCCACCAGTCGGCCCTGGGGGCTCCGGCCGCGGGCCGCCTCAATCTCGGTGCAGGATTCCACCTCCCAGACGGCGATCGTCCCCATGCGGATCATCCTCGGCAGGATCAGGATTCGTGCGATGGCGTGCCCGACGCGATTTGAACGCGTGACCTTCGGCTCCGCAGGCCGGCGCTCTATCCGGGCTGAGCTACGGGCACGTGCTGGAAACGCTGCTGATCGGCGGGGAAAACGAAATTATCTTACACTGGGACGGTTCCCCCGTCCAGCAAAACAAACACTCCGGTTCGGCCGCTCGGCAACGACCGGACGCATCGAACCGTCGTCTGAACCGTCGAACCACCGAACGGTTCTCAGGTCTTCCCCAGGGCGTGCAGGCTCTCCTTCAGGACCCGCTGCCGGATGTCCGCCTCGGCCCGGGACAGCTTCATGGCCTCCGTCAGGTGCGGCAGATCCTTGGGGTTCAGGACGAGGTCCACGCTCCGGATGAAGGCCGCCCAGGTGTCGTGGGTAGTGACGGCAGGGCTCACCAGGACCACGTGGATGTTGCGCCGTGTGGCCATGGCCATCTCGGCGAGGTAGGTGGACAGAGACGGCCCGCCGTCGGTGGCGCCGTTGAAGTCATCCCGGAACACCACCACCGCATAGACGGCGAAGCGCAGCTTCTCGATGGCGTCGGCCGGGTCCTTGGCCGCCTGTGGGGCGTACTCGGCCTGCTTCAAACAGGAGACCGCCTGCTGCCGCTCGGCCGGGACGCTCATGCAGACGAGGGCGCGCGGCTGGGCCCGCTCCCCGTACGAGACCGCCTCCTCGGGAGCCCCGGCGCCGCTCTCCGGAGCGGCCGCGGGCGGTGCCGGCGAGGGAGCCGGGGCGGGCGGTGTCGCCTGCGGCGGGCTCGGCGGGGCGGCCCCCGTCAGGTCGATGGCGATCGACCCCTTGCAGCGGGGACAGGCGGCGGTGACCACCTTGCCCTTGGGGAGCCGTTCGTCGGGGATGGTGAGACTCGCGTGACAGCTCGGACAGGTGACGGTCATCGCGGGCTCCTCAGCGGCCCGGCGGCTTGCGCTGGGGCTTGCCGCGCGGATCCTGTTGCTTGGAGTAGTCGGCGTCCATGGCCAGCCCCTCGATATCGCTCGTCTTCTCCCCCTTGCTGGCCTTGTACTGATCCAGACCGCGGGCCACCACCGACTTCTTGGAGGCGTAGGAGAGGGCCGTCTCCTCGGTGATCAGCCCCTCGCGGAAGAGCTGCAGGATGTGGGTGTCGAAGGTCTGCATCCCCAGGGCCTCGCCGTCCTGGATGATCTCGTAGTAGGTTTTCCCCTCCGTCTCGCCGTTCAGGATGACCTCCTCGACCCGCATGTTCATCCCCATGATCTCCAGGGCCGCCACCCGGCCGCCCCCGACCTTGGGGAGCAGGCGCTGGCAGACGATCCAGCGCAGCGTGTCCGCCAGGCGCATGCGGACCTGCCGCTCCTCGTCCTTGTCGAACATGCCCAGCATGCGGTTGATGGTCTGGCCGGCGTCCACGGTGTGCAGCGTGCTCATCACCAGGTGGCCGGTCTCGGCCGCGGCCAGGCCGATCTCCAGCGTGTCGCGGTCGCGCATCTCGCCCACCAAGATCACCTTGGGGGCCTGGCGCAACGCGGCCCGCAGGCCGTTGGCGAAGCTGTCGAAGTCCGTCCCCAGCTCGCGCTGGTTGAAGGTGGCCTTCTTGACCGGGTGGACGAACTCCACCGGATCCTCCAGGGTGACCACGTGGATGGCCTTGTTCTCGTTGATGATGTCGAGGACCGCCGCCAGCGTCGTGGACTTGCCGCTGCCGGTGGCGCCGGTGACCAGGATCAGGCCGTTCCGGGGCTCGGCCAACTTGCTCATGACCGGCGGCAGCGCCATCTTCTCGATGGTGGGGACCTCGCTGGCCAGCTTGCGGAGGACGATGGAGTAATGCCCGCGCTGCTGGAAGATGTTCACGCGGAAGCGGGCCGCGGCACCCAGGGCGTAGGGCAGGTCGCAGGAGCCGGTGCGGACCATCGTCTCGGTCAGGCGCCGATCGGAGCCGACCAGGGCCAGGGCGATGGACTCGGTGTGGTAGGGGGTGAGCCGCTCGATGGGCGGCTCGGTGGCCACCGGCATGAGCTGCCCGTTGAACTCCACCTGGGGCGCCCGGCCCACGGTGAAGTTCAGGTCCGACGCGGAGCCGTACGTCTCCAGCATACGCGTCAGCAGCCGATCCAGTTCGTGCCGTTGCATGCGATTCCCTCCTCAGATCGCGCTCACGCCAGCCCGAGATCCTCCGGGGGCTTGGACAGGAAGGGCAGAAACTTCGCCTTGTCCACGGCCTTGTCGTAGGCCTCCTCCGCCGAGATCCAGCGCTTCTGAAGCAATGCCATGATGGAGTCTTCCAGGGTCATCATGCCGTACTTCTTGCTGGTCTGGATCACGCCCGGGAGCTGGAAGGTCTTGCCCTCGCGGATCAGGTTGGAGACGGCCGGGGTCGCGATCAGGATCTCCAATGCCGCGCAGCGGCCCTTGACGTCGATCCGCTTGAAGAGGGTCTGGGCCACCACCGCCTTCAGGGTGTCGGCCAGCGTGGCGCGGATCTGGGCCTGCTGGTTGGCCGGGAAGATGTCGATGATGCGGTCCACCGTCTTGGAGGCGTTCTGGGTGTGCAGGGTGCCGAAGACCAGGTGGCCGGTGGAGGCCGCCTCGATGGCCAGGAAGATGGTCTCCAGGTCGCGCATCTCGCCCACCAGGATGATGTCCGGGTCCTCGCGCAGGGCGCCGCGCAGGGCGGCGCCGAAGGTCTTGGTGTCGCGCCCCACCTCGCGGTGGCTGATCACGCAGCTCTGGCTGACGTGGACGAACTCTACCGGGTCCTCGATGGTGATGATGTTGTCCCGCCGGATCTTGTTGGCGTGGTCGATGATCGAGGCGAGCGTGGTGGACTTGCCGCTCCCGGTGGGACCCGTCACCAGGACCAGCCCCTTCCGGAGGAGGGCGAGCTTGCTGACCGTGGGGGGGAGGCCCAGTTCCTCCACCGTCAGGATCTTGCTGGGGAT
>JBGPQZ010000323.1:0-3292 GCA_041489335.1 Methylomirabilia bacterium | reverse complement strand
GCGGGGCCCTCAGCTTCAGGGGCGAGTGCGGGCGCGCCGCTTGCGTCGCTTGTGTCGCCACGCTGACGAAGCATCGGGGCGCGAGGTCAGCCGTCCTGCTTCACCCCTTCCCTGTAACTTGTCATTCTTGGCAATGTCCCGCATTCTGAGATACTTACTTATTTACGGGCGTCCCCCCTTACACCCGGGCGCGGACCGAGTGTCCTGTCCCCGAAGCTCGTTGATGCATTCCCGGGCCTCAACACCACCCCTCCGACGCCTGGCGCCTTGTCGAGAACCGCCCGGCCTTGCTCCGGGTCGCCCCGCCAGAGGCGGGGCTCCGGACCGGAGCCGGCCGGGCCGCGGGCGCAGCGTCCTCGGGGCGGCGCCGAGGCCCGGAATTGTGTGGCACATCTCTGGGACAGGACACTAGTCGTTCACTTCCGCGTCGCCTCGATGGCCTTGAAGAGGCTGTCCACGTACTCCTTGCCGATCTCCTTCTCCGCCCAGGCCTTGACCGGCGGCTGGGCGAGATTGCGGAATTGCGCCAGCTCGGCGGGCGTGATCTCGGTGACCTCCATACCGAGCTTCCCGAGGATCTCCTTGGCGTTCTTGTCCTGGTCGCTGGTCATCTTGCGGTGGATGGCCGTGGCCTCCTGCGTGCCCTCCTCCACCGCCTTCCGCTCGACGGCCGAGAGGCCCTGGTAGTACTTCTCGTTGATCGTGTAGCCATGGACGCTCCAGACGTGGCCGTCCAGGGTGATGTACTTCTGGTACTGGTACAGGCTGGCGGCCAGGATGTTGGTCACGCCGTTCTCCTGTCCGTCCACGACCTTCTGCTGCAGGGCCGTCGGCAGCTCCGCCCACGGGATCGCCGAGGGACTCGCGCCGAGGGAGTTGACAAGGGTCTGGAACACGGGGCTGGGCATGACGCGCATCTTGAGCCCCTTCATGTCCTCGGGGGTGCGGATGGGCCGCTTGCTGTTGGTGAAGTGACGCACGCCGTTGTCGGCGAACGACAGCAGCCGGACCCCGGTCTTCTTGATCATGTCGTCGGAAAACCCCTTCAGCCAGGGACTGTCGTACACCCGCCACGCGTGCTCGTGGTTCTCGTAGAGGAACGGGATGCCGAGGACGCCGACGGGCTTGTAGATCACGGCGATGGCGCCGTCGTGGGCCACGGCCATGTCCAGCGTGCCGAGCCGGAGCCCCGCCATGGTATCGGCGTCGTTTCCGAACTGGCCGGCCGGGTAAATCTCGACCTTGATGGAGCCGTTGGTCGCCTTCTCGACGTGCTCCTTGAAGGCGAGTGCGGCCGCATGCTTCGGTTGGTCGGGCCGGGCGGGCTGGAAATGGGCATACTTGAGGACCTTTTGCTGGGCCAGGGCGGCCGTCGGGAGGGCGAGCAACACGACGGCCAGGGCGACGAGATATCCGCTTCTCCACTTCATGGCACTTCCTCCTTCTCCCTTCAGGGTTAACGAGCGAACCCGAACCACCTGGGCAGCGTCAAGCTGATCGCCGGGATGTACATGACCATCGCAAGCACCAGCATGAGCGCGAACACCATCGGCAGGATGGCCCGCGAGAGCTTTTCGAAGCTCAGCTGGCCCACGGTCGTGAGGATGAAGAGGACCGCGCCCACCGGGGGCGTGACCATGCCGATCGTGATGTTGAGCACGAAGGCCATGGCGAAGTGCAGGGGGTTGATGCCGATCTGGTCCGCCAGGGGGGCCAGCACCGGTACCAGGATGATGACCGCGGGCAGCGTGTCGATGAACATCCCGCAGATCAGGACGAAGATCGCCACGACCGTCATCACGATCGTGGGATCCCGGCTGATGCCCATGATGTAGGCCGCGACCGTCTGGGGGACCTGGACGACGGTGAGGATGTTGGCGAAGAGGGACGCCATGGAGACGATGAGGAGCGCGGCCGAGGTGACCAGGGCGCTCTGCACCACGACCTTGGGCAGATTCCGCAGGGTCAGCTTCTTGGTGATGAAGAATCCGACGAACAGGGCGTAGAAGACGGCCACCGCCGAGGCCTCGGTGGCGGTGAAGATGCCGCCCAGGATCCCGCCGATGATGATCACCGGCATGAGCAGCGCCGGGACCGCCCGCCAGACGCTCTGCAGGCGCTCCTTCCAGGTGGCCAGCGGCGACCGGAAGAGGTAATTGCGGCGGATGGCGGTGATGTGGTTGAGAATGATCAGCGCGAGGGCCATGAGGACGCCGGGAAGAACACCGGCCAGGAACAGGCCCGCGACGGTCACCTTGCTGTCGGTGATGGCGTAGATCACCATGATGATGCTGGGCGGGATGATGGGGCCCATGATGGCCGCGGAGGCGGTCAGCGCGGCGGAGTAGTACTCGTCGTAGCCCGCCTTCTTCATCATCCGCATGATGAGGGCGCCGGGGCCGGCGGCGTCGGCCAGGGCCGAGCCGCTGATGCCGGCGAACAGCATGAGGGTGAGGACGTTCACGTGGCCCAAGCCGCCGCGGATGTGCCCCACCATGTTGCTGGTGAAGCGGAGCAGCGACAGGGTGATGCCGCTCGCGCTCATGAGGTCGGCCGCCAGGATGAAGAACGGCACCGCCATCAGGGGGAAGGAGTTGATCCCGTTGAAGAACCGCTGGGGCACGGTGAGGAGAGACAGCTTGCCGTCCACCAGGAGGGCCAGGAAGCCCGAGCCGCCCATGCTGATGGAGACGGGGAAACCGATCGCCATGCCGAGGAGGAAGGTGACGACGAGCGTGATCCCCATAACTCAGACCCCTTCCCCCGAGAGATCTTCCAGGACGTATCCGGGCGCGAACCGCCTGTCCGCGTAGTTGTGGAACATGAGCAGGAGGTGCACGGCGAAGAGGAGGGTGCCGATGGGGATCGCCAGGGACGGGATGCCGAGGGAGATGTTCAGGACGGGGGTCTCCTGGTTCCAGACGAAGACGGCGAACTGGAAGCCGAGGACCGTCACCGCCCCGAGAAATGCCAGCACGAGGCCCCCAACCACCATCCTCACCTTGCGGCCCAGCGCGGCGGGCAGGCGGTCGTGCAGCATCTCGAGGGCCACGTGGCGGCCCTCGCGCAAGGCGAGGCCGGCGCCCAGGTAGGCGATCCAGATCATCAGGTACTGGGAGACCTCCTCCGCCCAGATGATCGAGAAGTTGAATCCGTACCTTGTGACGACGTTGACAAAAACCAGCGTGGTCATCACGGCCATCATGAGGAAGATGATCGCCTGGTTGGCCGCGACGAGGTACCGTTCGAATCGACTCTCGGCCATGGGGACCTCCGCGAGTGGCTCATTCCT
>JBGPQZ010000322.1:0-3298 GCA_041489335.1 Methylomirabilia bacterium | reverse complement strand
CGCCAGCATCCGGGAGGCGAAGGGCTGGGCCTACGACGTGAGCAGCGCCTTCATTCCGAGCAAGTATGCGGGCAGCTTCAGCGTGACGCTGCAGACCAAGAACGAGACCGCGCAGGAGGCCGTGGAGGCGGCCCTCACCGAGGTGCGGCGCATCCGCGACCAGCCGGTCGGCGAGACGGAGCTGGCCGACGCCAAGGCCTATCTGACGGGGAGCTTCCCCTTGCGGCTGGATACCAACGGCAAGATCGCGCGGCTGCTGGCGAGCATCGAGTATCACAGCCTCGGCCTGGACTATGTCGAGCGATACACCGCGCACATCAATGGGGTCACGATCGCCGACGTCCAGCGGGTTGCCCGCACCTACCTCCACCCCGACCAGTACGCCCTGGCCGTGGTGGCCGATCTGGCGAAGGCGAAGATCCGGGAATGAGCCAACGGGCACCGACCCGCGTCGCCCGCGATTACTTCGCCGGGCTCCTGGCGGGCAAGAGATGATTTCAATTCCGCATTCCGCATTCCGCATTCCGCATTCGGGGCGCCGCGTCGCCCGCGACTACTTCGCCGGGCTCCTGGCGGGCAAGAGATGATTTCAATTCCGCATTCCGCATTCCACATTCCGCATTCCGGGAGCCGCCATGCCCGGTACTGAGATCACCATCCTGGTGGCCATGCTGGCGGGGCTCCTCTCGTTCCTGTCCCCCTGCGTCCTGCCGCTCCTCCCGTCCTACATCTCCTTCATCGCCGGGGTCTCCTTCGAGGAGCTGCAGGGGCGAGTGGCGAACCCCAGGACCCGCCGCGCCATCCTGGTCAACTCGCTCTGCTTCGTCGCCGGCTTCTCGCTGGTGTTCGTGGCCCTGGGGGCGGGGGCGACGCTGGTGGGGCAGGCCCTCTTTACGCATCAGAGTCTCATCCGGCGGATCGGCGGCGCCCTCGTGATCCTGATGGGGCTCTACGTGGCGGGCTGGCTGCGGATTCCGTTCCTGATGCGGGAGTGGCGTGCGGAGCTCCACAACCGGCCCGCCGGATATCTCGGGGCGTTGCTCACGGGCATCACCTTCGCGGCGGGATGGACCCCGTGCATCGGGCCGATCCTGGGCTCGATTCTCACCCTCGCCTCCATGTCGCAGACCGCGTCCACCGGCATCGTCATGCTGGCGGCCTATTCCTTCGGACTGGCCGTGCCGTTCCTGGTGAGTTCCCTGGCCATGGACCGGTTCCTGATCTTCTTCGATCGGTTCAAGCGATTCTTGCCGGTGGTGACGAAGGCGAGCGGCGTCATCCTCATCCTGGTGGGTGTCCTCTTGTTCACGGATTACTTTGCGGTCCTGAGTCGCCTGGCCTTCTCGCTCACGCCGGAGTGGCTCTTCGCCATCGAGCGGAGCCTGCTCCGGTGATGGCGAGGGAGGGGGGGGCGAATGCGGAATGCGGAATGCGGAATGGAGAAGAACGGCAGGCGGGAACAAATGACGAATGCGGAATGCCGAAGGACGAATGCGGAATGCGGAATGCGGAATTGAGAAGAGCGGCGGGGGAGCGCGGGTGCGGTTAGTCGCTGGTGCTGTCGGATCTCGCCTCGGCGGAAAATCCTAGCGTCCCCCGATCGGGAATGGAAGTGGATTCCGCCGTGCACATTGAACCAAAACAAAGCCTGCCGGACGAGCAGCGCGCGCTGCGCCGGGCCGTCCTCACGCTGGCCCTGCCGATCGTGGGGAGCGACCTGCTCCAGCGGGGGGTCAACGTGGTGGACGCCCTGCTGGTGGGGCGCCTGGGCGCGGCCGAGCTGGCCGCCGTGGGCCTGTCCCAGCTCCTCTTGATGCTCGTGATGTCGCTGGTCTACGGGCTCGGCGTGGGGTCCACGGTGATGGTCGCCTTTCACACCGGGGCGACGGACGAGCGGCGGCGCATCTGGGCGGCGCGCACCACGCTGCTCATCGGCCTGGTCGCCTCGCTGACTCTGGGCTTCGCCGGTATCCTGCTCTCGCGGGCGGCCACGACCTTCATGGGGGCGGAGGGGCGGCTGCTGGAGCTCACGCTGGCCTACCTCGACGTGACCTGGAAGCTGTTCGCGGCCTACGTTTTCCTCCACCTGTCCTCGGCCGTCTTCCAGGGTGTGGGGGACACGCGCACGCCGCTCCGCGCCATGGTGGCGGTGAACCTCCTGCACGTGCTCCTGGCGGTTCCCTTGATCTACGGCCTGGCCGGGTTGCCCAAGCTGGGGGTGACGGGCGCGGCCCTGGCCTCGGCCCTCTCGGAGGGGGCGGGGGCGGCGTGGCTCCTCTGGACGGCGACCCGCCGGGGCTACTTTGGCCGCCAGGGCGCGGGGTGGAACACGCAAGAGCTGTGGCGGATCCTGCGGGTGGGGCTCCCCGCGGTCGGGGAGCGGCTCATCACGCACGGCATGCAGGTCGTCTATACCCGCATCGTCATCGGCTTCGGCGTGGCCGCCTATGCGGCCCACCAGGTCGGCCTGAACATCGAGTCGCTGTCCTTCCTGCCGGGGCTGGGCTTCGCCAAGGCGGCCACGGCCCTGGTGGGTCAGCGGCTGGGCGCGGGGGACGCCGAGGGGGCCCGCCGCTCGGCGCGCGAGGCCAACCGCGTGGGCCTCATCATCATGAGCGTCTGGGGCGCGAGCTTCGTCCTGTTCCCCCGGATGTGGGTCTCCTGCTTCACGCCGGATCCGGAGGTCCTGGCCTACAGCGTCCCTCTCATGGTCACGCTGGGTATCCTGCAACCGCCGCTGGCGGTGGCCATGGTGATCTCCGGCGCCCTGCGGGGCGCGGGGGAGACGCAGATGGTCCTCTTGGCGGCGGTCGTGGGCGGCTGGTGCGCGCGGCTGCCGGTGGCCTACGTCGGGGGGGTCGTGGGTGGGCTGGGGATGCCCATGATCTGGGCCGCCATGGTGCTGGACTGGGTGGCCCGCGGCCTGCTCGTCACCTGGCGCTTCCGCCGCCTGTCCTTGAAGCACGTCCGCCTCTGAAAGTCTCCTTGCTCTGAACCGGTGCGGGCTCTGAAGGCTGCCTCTTCAATTCCGCATTCGCGCACTTCGCACTCTCCCTGCCCCTCCAATTCGAAATTCGCAATCCGCAATTCGAAATCGCCATTCCGAATTCGTTGTCCCCTCTCGCCTCGTCCCGGTTTCTACTTGACTTCCCCCGTCCCTCGGCGTTACGGTCGGCCCACTTTCCCAGCGCACCGGCGAAACTGTTCTGGAATGCGGAGCGGGAAGATCCGGGGCAGAGCAGCATGCTTCTGGACTCCAGTCCCGACCAGCCCTTCGCGACTCGGGCGTCGCAACGGG
>JBGPQZ010000321.1:0-3317 GCA_041489335.1 Methylomirabilia bacterium | reverse complement strand
GGATCTTCTGGGCGGTGGCCTCCAGGTCCTCCAGGGTATCCGGGGGCTGTTTGATCCCGGCCTTCTCGAAGAGATCCGTGCGGTAGTAGAGGATCGTGCTCTCCCCCGTGTAGGGCAGGCCGATCAACTCCCCCTTGGGGCTCAGAATCTTGAGGAAGGTGGGCAGGAAATCCTCCCGCTGGAATTCCGGCCCCGTGAGTTTCGGATTGGCGATGTACTTCTCCAGGGACTCGGCCCAACCGGCCTTGGCGATGCGCGCGGCCGCGTCCGAGATGAACATGACATCGTAGACCACGGCGCCCGTCGCGAGTTCGATGTCCTGTTTGCCGATGAGGTCCCGACTGACCATCTGGTTGTTGTAGTCCACCTTGATCCCCGTCGCCTGCTCGAACTCCTTGATCAGCGGGGCCGTGGCCCGGGTAGACGGGTGGATCGGGATGCGCACGTGAATCGTCGTCCCCTTGTAGGGCTTGGCCGCCTCGCCGAGGCTCCAGGCCGCGAGGGCGG
The DNA here is from genome assembly GCA_041489335.1 of Methylomirabilia bacterium. Taxonomy (GTDB): domain Bacteria; phylum Methylomirabilota; class Methylomirabilia; order Methylomirabilales; family 2-02-FULL-66-22; genus 2-02-FULL-66-22. The sequence goes on along the minus strand of JBGPQZ010000321.1, from coordinate 2,810 downwards.
GGGCGGCGGGGAGCAGGGCCGCCGCGAGCAGCACGAGCAGCAGTCGGATCGGTTTCATGGCACGCCTCCTTTGTCGAGTAGGCCGAGCGATCATTCCTTCAATGCGCCTCCGGTGAGTCCGCGGATCAGGAACCGCCGCCCCAGCAGCGAGAAGAGGATGACGGGCGACATGGTGACGGTGCTTGCCGCAGCGATGGAGCCCCAGGCGACCTTCTCCATGTCGAAGAAGGACGCCAGGGCCACGGTCGCCGTGATGGCGTCCCGGCGGGCGAGGATCAGGGTGAACGTGAACTCGTTCCAGGCGTAGATCCAGGCCAGGATGGCGCAGGCCAGGATGCCCGGCGCCGTGTAGGGCACCGCCACCTTGGCGAAGGCCCCGAGGGTGGAGCAGCCGTCGATGCGCGCCGCATCCAGCAGGCTCTCGGGAACCTCGTCGAAGAAGCCCTTGAGGAGCCAGATCACCAGGGGGAGGTTGAAGGTGAGGAACACGAGGATGAGGCCCAGGCGATTGTCCAGGAGCCCCAGCCGGAGGTAGACCAGGAAGACCGGCAGGGCCAGGGAGATGGGTGGGAGCATCCGCGTCCCCAGGATGCCGAGGAGCAGGGCCTGCCGGCCCCGGAACCGGGCGCGGGCGAGGGCGAAGGCGGCCGGGGTCCCTAGAGCCATGGTGAGGGCGACACTCCCCGCGCTGACCAGCAGGCTGTTCCCGATGAACCCAGGAAAGCGGCCGCCCAGGACGTGCCGGTAATGATCCAGCACCGGGAGGAAGATCCACACCGGGGGTGAGGCGAAGGCCTGAGCCTCGGTCTTGAACGACATGGTGACCAGGTGGTAGAGGGGGAGCAGGAAGTACACGACCAGCAGTCCCACCAGGGCGCCGATCGCCAGAGCCTTGGGCTTCATGCCGCCTCCGCGAAGTGCCGCACCAGGCGGACCAGGCCAATGGTCAGAATGAGGACCGCGAGGAACATGAAGACGCCCAGGGTGGCCGCATAGCCCACGTCGCCGTACACGAAGCCCAGGCGGTAGGTGTACATGTTGACCGTCTCGGTCGTCGTTCCCGGCCCGCCGCCCGTCGTCACGAAGATCTTGGCGAACTCCCGGATGACGTCGATCATCCGGAGGACCGCCACGGTCATGAGCATGGGGCGGATGAGGGGGAGGGTAACGAAGCGGAACCGCTCCCAGCGTGTGGCCCCGTCCATCACCGCCGCCTCGTTGATCGCGTCGGGGATCCCGGCATAGCTCGCCACCAGGATGAGGAGGACGAAGGGGGTCCACTCCCAGACGTCCGTCATGATGACGGCGCCGAGGGCCGTCCGGTAATCGGCCAGCCACGAGTGGCTCAACCCGACGAACCCGAGCAGGTAGTTGGTCAGGCCCGCCGTGGGATCGTAGAGAATCCGCCAGATGAGCCCGACGACCAGTGGCGGAATCACCATGGGCAGAATCAGCGACGTCCTGACGAGAGCAGCTCCCCGACGAAGCGAGGCCAAGGCCTCCACCAGGAGGAGACCGATGGCGAGTTGCAAAGAGACGGAACCCAGGATGAAGACCGCCGTGACCCGGACGGCCTGCCAGAAGTCCCCGTCTCGGATCATCCGGAGATAGTTCGCCCCGCCCACAAAGGCCTTGCCCGTCGGGTCCGTGAGCTTCCACTCCAGGAGGCTCGTGTAGATCAGATAGCAAAGCGGCACCAGGACCATCGCCACCAGGGTGAGAAGTGCCGGGGCCAGCATGCAGAGGTGGATCCGCTCTTCCCTGACTCGGATTCCCCGCGATCCTTTCACCCTCAGGGCTCCATCCGGAGTGCCGCCAGGATCTCGCGATGGAGCGCAGCCGTGGCGCTGGTCACGACCAGGAATCCGTCGGTCATCTTCCCAAAGGGGGGCAGCGGGTGGCCGCGGGGGTCGCTCACAATGCCTCCGGCCTCCTCGATGGCGAGCGCCCCGGCCATGAAGTTCTCCGGCGTGAGGCCACCACGCACATCGACGTAGGCGTCGATCCCTCCCGCAGCCACGCCCATCTGCGCTGCGACGGAGCTACCGAGGTCCCGGATCTCCTTCGCCGCCCTCAGCAGCCCCTCCACCCGTGAGGGGAAGCCCGGTCGGTCGAACTCACACTCCAGGGCCACCATGGCGCGCCCGAGGTCCGAGACTCCAGACGTGCGGAGGCGAGTCCCCTCGGAGAACGCGCCCTGCCCGCGGATCGCGGTCTGAGACGTCCCCGTGAAGACATTCCCCACCAGGCCGGCGATGACACCGCCCGGGGCCAATGGTGCCTCGACTGGCAGGACGGCCACGGAGAAGCAGGTCATCTCGATCCCGCGCTTGAAGTTCTCGGAGCCGTCCACGGGGTCCACGATCAGGGTGAACTTGGGCGGACCGAGGTCTTCCCGGCTCGGAATCTCGCCCCGCTCCTCGGACAGCAATCGGAGCGGGAGCGAGATCCGCTCGCGGCAAAACCCCACCACCACCTCCTCGGCGCCGGCATCGAAGGCTAGCGTCTCCTGGCCCTTGGGATTGGTTCCTACCCCGCCCCGCGCCATCTTGCCCTGCCCCAAAAGGAAGGTCCGCACCGCCTGAAACATGGCCTCGAGCGGGGGGATCCACTCCTGTGTATCGAATCCGCTCACTGCTGACTCCCTTCGAGGCTGAAGCCCCGCAAGAGGACCTTGTGGCCGAAGGCCGCGATCAGGAGCACCGGCAGGATGGCGATCACCCCCAGGGCCGAGACCTCGCCCCAGAGAATCCCGCGCTCGGTCCGGAAGAAGGCGATCGCCGTCGGGACGGTCTTGGCCGCCCGCGAGG
>JBGPQZ010000320.1:0-3327 GCA_041489335.1 Methylomirabilia bacterium | reverse complement strand
GGCGGAGCTCACGTTCGATGCCGCCTACCGCATCCAGAGCCAGGAGATCCAAGGGGGCCGCTTCCTCTCCCGCGAGGAGTTCGAGACGGCGGCCCCGCCTTCGGCGTCCGCCTGAGGCCGAAGTCCCGCCCTACTTCCCCAGCACCTCGGGGTTGAGGAGCGAGGCGGGCCGCTCGCCCCGCAGCCCCCGGACCACGATCTGGGCCGCCCGCCGGCGCAGCTCCGGCTCCGCCTCCTCCGAGTACCAGGCCGCGTGGGGTGTGAGGAGCACCCGCGGCAGGCTCCGGATGGGGTGATCCATCGGCAGCGGCTCCTCCTCGACGACGTCGAGGGCCGCGCCGGCGATCCAGCCCTCCCGGATGGCGTGCACGAGATCGTCAGTGTTGATCAACCCGCCGCGTGCGGTGTTCACCACGACGGCCGTCGGCTTCATCAGGCGGAGCGTCCGCTCGCAGAGGGTGTGGCACGTCTCCTTCGAGAGGAGCGAGTGGATGGTCACGATGTCGGAGGCCTTGACCAGGCCGTCCAGGTCCATCCGCTCCACGCCGAGCGATGTGAAGAGCGGATCCGGGATGTAGGGATCGAAGGCGATCAGCCGGAGGCCGAAGCCTTTCGCCCGGAGCGCCACGGCCTGTCCCATCCGGCCCAACCCCAGGATCCCCAGCGTCTTGCCTTCCAACCGGTACACCGGCTTGACGGGACGGCCCCAGCCCTCTGTCCGCACCTGCCGGTCCAGCTCGCCGATCCGCCGCCACCAGGCCAGGAGCAGGGCCAGGGTGTGCTCCGCCAGGTCGCTGATGCAGTAGTCCGGGACGTTGGCCACCATGACCTTCCGCTCGGTGGCCGCCGCCACGTCCAGCGAGTCGTACCCCACGCCGGTCCGCACCATGATCTTGAGCCTGGGCATGGCGGCCAGCGCCTTCCGCCCCACTTTCGCGTAGGTCACCAGGAGCGCGTCCGCGTCCTGGCAGGCCGCGGCCACCTCCTCCTCGGTCTTGACGTGAAGCACCCGAAGCTCCGCGCCGGCACTGGATAGCTCGGCGAGCTCGTGGCTGAAGTCGGTGTGAAGAGGGTCGGTGTGGATGACGAGGAATCCCATGCGATACCTCCCAAGACTGCCGGTGAGCCGGTAAGAAACCTGAGTGCCCCAAAGAGGCGCCTGCCGAGCTGCCTCGCCCCGGAGAGGCGGATCTGACGCGGCGTCACTATGCTGGCGTTCCCCAAGGACACGCAAGGCAAATCTTCACGCGGCCCGCGCAGGGCGATTTCCCCTTGTGCGGGCCGCACTAGTTGCGATAGAACAGGCCGGCGGGGCAGTGGATTCGTGAAGCGGTGAAACAGGCAACGCCAACCCCGGAGCCGGACTCTTCCCTATCCACCCATTCACTGATTCACTGATCCCCCAATCCGCTAATCCACCGCACCCCAACAGGAGAGGGGCCCACATGGACGGACGAGGGAAAGAACTGCTCGAGAGGTTACGGTCGGAGGTCCTGGTCTTCGACGGGGCCATGGGGACGATGCTCTTCGAGGCGGGGCTCACGCCGGGCGCCTGCCCGGAGCTGTGGAACGACCTTCGGCCGGAGGTCCTGCAGGGGATCCATCGGGCCTACCTCGAGGCGGGCAGCGACCTGGTGGAGACCAACACGTTCGGCGGGACGCGGCTCAAGCTCAAGGCGTATGACCAGGAGGACCGCTGCCGCGAGCTGAACGAGAAGGGGGCGCGGCTGGCCCGCTCCGTCTGCCCGCCCGGGCGATACGTGGTCGGATCCATCGGGCCGACCGGCCACCTGCCGGACACGTTCGAGCCGCTGGGCGACACGCCGGCGGAGGTCTTCTACGAGAACTTCCGGGAGCAAGCCCTCGCGCTGGCGGAGGGGGGCGTGGACCTGTTCGCCGTCGAGACCATGATGATCCCGGACGAGGCGGTGATCGCCATCAGGGCCGCCCAGCAGGCGACCGGCCTCCCCGTGATGTGCAGCATGACGTTCCAGTGGAACAAGGCCAAGGGGGTCGATCGGACCATGTGGGGGACCAGCCCGGCCGAGGCCGCCCTGCGCCTCACCGAGGCTGGCGCCGACGTCGTGGGCTGCAACTGCGGGGACGGCGGGCCCGGCCGCGTGCCGTCGATCCTGGCGGAGATGCGGTCGGTGACGGCGGCTCTGCTGGTGGCCTACCCGAACGCCGGCATCCCGAGGGTCGCCGAGGGGAAGACGGTCTATGACCTCACCCCCGAGGCCATGGCGGCCGCCTACCCGGCCATCCTCGAGGCCGGCGCGCGGATCGTGGGCGCGTGCTGCGGCAGCACGCCGGCCCACATCCAGGCCATCGCCGAGGTCGTCCGCGCCCGGTCGGGGAAGTGACGGGCCGATCCACAGATTACGCAGATTACACAGATTGGATCACGAGCCATGAGCCAGGCGTCAAGCGTGGGCGGGCTCGTTGCCGGTGAGCGGGAAGTCGAGGATGATCCTGCCTAGCTCCGGGATGGGGATGCGGCCCTTCATGCCGATGATCTCGATGCCGAACAGGTGGCCGGCCTGGTCCATGTCCACCAGCATCCCCTCCTCCACCTTCCGGGTGCGGGCGGCGGATCCCTCCTGGAACTTGATGTAGAGCGCATCGGCCTTCGGATCGTAGCTGATCTTCATGCGGACGGTTCCTGCCAGTAGGCCGTGAGGATCTGCGTCTGGAAGAGGTCCCGGGCGAAGACCACCTCCAGCATCCGCCCGTTCACGCACTTCTTCGCATGCCAGCGCTTTTCGAAACAGGGTCCCAGCTGATCCGGGGCGTCGAGGGCGGCCTGGACCTCGTCCTGCCGGATGCCCCGGTCCAGCATGCGGGCCTGCGCGTTCTTGGTGAATTCAAGCTTCATTTTAAAAGCCGTATCGGACGGGCTTCGCCTTATGCCATCAGGCTGCAGATGGTGGCGACGTTGATCATGTCGTCGACCGAGCAGCCGCGGCTGAGGTCGCAGTACGGCTTGTTCAAGCCCTGGACGATGGGGCCGACGGCCTCGGCGCCTGCCAGGCGTTCGGTCAGCTTGTAGCCGATGTTGCCGGCATCGAGGTCCGGGAAGATAAGGACATTGGCCTTGCCGGCGACCGGGCTTCCCTTGCATTTCCTTTCGCCGACCGAAGCAACCACCGCAGCATCCGCCTGCATCTCGCCGTCGAGAAGCAGGTTCGGCGCCTTTTCCTTTGCGATTTTCGTGGCGCTCACGACCTTGTCCACGTCGGCATGGGACGCCGAGCCCTTGGTCGAGAACGAAAGCATGGCCACGCGCGGCTCCTGGCCCGTCACGGCCTGGAAATTCTTGGCTGAAGT
>JBGPQZ010000319.1:0-3328 GCA_041489335.1 Methylomirabilia bacterium | reverse complement strand
ATCCATCGCCGGTCAACAGCCGGGCAACTTCCAAGTAGCGATCCAAGGCTGGAGAATCCGGCTGGCGGTTGTGCAAAGCATTCAGGTTGGCGTCCATCACGATAGGCAGCAGGCGGGCGCAGATCGCCCCGTGCGGCGCGGCGAAGCGCCCGCCCAGGACGGCGGCGCAGCCGTGGACGGCGCCCAGCTTCGCATTGGCCAGCGCCAGGCCGCCGAAGAGGCTGGCCAGGGCCATGCCCTCGCGCGCCGCGGCGTCCCGGCCGTTCTCGTAGGCCCGGCGGAGGGATCGCGCGGCGTGCCGGATCCCCTCCCGACAGATCGCGTCGGACAGGGGATTCGCCGCGTTCGACACGAAGGGCTCGATGAGCTGCGTCAGGGCATCCAGGCCGGTGGACGCCGTGATGGCCGGAGAGAGCGAATACGTCAGCTCGGGGTCCACCACCGCGAGGCGGGGAAACATGAACGGGCCGCGGAGACTGGCCTTGAGTCCGTGCTCGGGCGAGGCGAGGACGGCGTTCCGCGTGACCTCGGTCCCGGTCCCCGCCGTCGTCGGAATCGCGAGGTACGGTACCGAGGGATTGGCCAGCGCCTTGCCCTTTCCGATCACCTCGAGGTAGTCGAGCGGATCGCCCTCGTTGGTGAGCAGTGCCGCGATCGCCTTGCCGGTGTCGAGGACGCTCCCGCCGCCCATCCCGACGACGAGATCGCAGGCCGTCTCGCGGGCCCACCGCACTCCCTCGCGCACCAGGGCCAGGCTGGGCTCGCTCGGCACGCAGAGCGTCACGACGGCCAGGTCCTTGGCCTCCAGCCCCTCGATGAGGACCGCGGCCCGCCCGGCGCCCCGGCCGGTGACCACCAGGGCGCGCCGCCCCAGGCTCGCCGCGGCCGGCCCCACCTTCGCCACCGCCCCCGGTCCGAACACGATCTTGGTCGCCGTGGCAAACTCGAACCGCATGGCGCACCTCCAGCGCAGGCGAGAGGAAGAGCGGGTGCGATGAGTACCGCATCCGTCACGCAGCGCTTGTATCACCAACCGCGGGAGGTTTCAAGCTCCACGGTGCGAGCCGATGGGTGCCTTCCCGTACCGCTCCAGCGTTTCCAGGGCCATCCGGATCGCGGCGAGCGTGTACTGGGAGCAGCGGGCCTTGCGCCGCGCCTCGGCCTCGGGACTCGCCTCGCGCAGGAGATCCCCGACCAGCTCGCGGCACACGGTGGCGCCGAAGGCCGTCTGAAACCGGCAGACGAAGTCCCGGCAGACCTCGTAGGTCCAGATCCGATCGCCCGCGGGCGGCGTGGGCCGCCCGTGCACGAGGCCCAAGGCCGCCACGCCGCCCGTGATGGCCCCGCAGGCATTCTCGCGTGCCCCGCCGATCCCACCGCCCATCCCCGTCAGCAGCGAGACGGCCTCGGCGGGGATGTCGGTCTCCATCAGATGATGGAGAGCGAGGAACACCCGTTCCGCGCAGTTCAGCTTATCCCCGTAACCCTGATGGATCGCCTCGGCCTCGCGGAGAAGCTCCGCTCGGTCGCCCGGCTTCAGGCACCCCATGCTCGAACTCCCTTCTGACGCGGCGTCGGAATGCGTCGGCGCACTTTAGGCGAGGCGGCCGCGCGCTGTCAATAGCGAGGTCGTGTGTGTGTGCCGTTGGGTTGCTGGCCTTTGGGTTGATTCCGGCCGACGAGCAGCGGATCACCGTGCAGCAAGGCCGGGCGATGGGGCGCCCCTCGGAGATCTTCGTGCGCTTCGATCTCCCGGAGGGCGAGGCAAGACCTCAGGGCTGTTTCCTCGGCGGCCGCGCCGCGTTGGCGGGCGGTTCGGGCGAAGACGGTCCGGGCAACTGAAGGGCGTTGTTGACGGAGCGCAAGCCTCCTCGGCGGAGACACACGGCGTGCTGCGCTCAGCCGGCAGGAGCCCGCACCGCAGAACACGCCGGCCCGCGATGGTCAGGGCTTCTCCCACCAGACGAGGGCGGAGCGCATGTTGTCGGGCCAGCGGTAGGCATCGTCCACGAACGTGAGGCGCCGCGAGAGGATCTCCCGGATGGCGGCGTCGTGCGCCGCATCCGTGAGGCGCAGGTGGCGTTTGGCCCTCGCTACGGCGGCCTCCAGCGTCGGGTCGGTCCAATAGCGCACCGGCCGCGGCTCCATCTGCACATTGGGGTAGAAGCCCGCCGCGAGGAGGAGGTTGTAGCCCACGGTGAAGTTGGGGCTGTCGTACCACCGCCCGCGGATTCGCTCGGACAGCTCCCCGATGACCCCGTCGTGGGCGGGGACACGCAGGGCGAGGTAGCAGGTGCGGCGGGCGCCCGCGTCCATCTTGCGGACGAAGCCGACGAGGTCCGGGGTGGTGTAGGTGGCATGGGCGGCGATGGCCACATCGTGGGGCGGCACCTCGGCCTCCATCCAGGGGACGTCCACCATCGTCAGGTTGGTGACGTCCCGGGACGATACCCGCTCCAGGAGCACCTGCCGCATTCCCGGCAGCGGTTCCACGGCCGTGACCCGGCGCACCCGTCCGGCGATGGGCAGCGTCCAGCGGCCGATGCCCGCGCCGATGTCCAGGACGGTCATCTCCGGCCCGAGGCGGCCGAGGACGAAATCCAGGAGCGGGTCCGGGTCCTGCTTCTCGCCGCTGTCGAGCTGGCGGGCCACCTTCCGCCACCGCTCGATCATCTGCGCTTCGCCCTCGGCGCTCGCCATCAGATCGCGCGAGGCCAACTCCCGCCACGATTCAGCCCATTCGGTCAGCGTCATGATCTGCCCCCCTTCCGCGTCAGCGCGTTGCTCGCGGTGCGCCGCCAGGTCGGCGGCGAGGTCGAGGGTCCAGAGGAAGACATCGCGGGGGTGGAGGATCGCGTCTCGTCCCCCACCCCCGGAGCCAATGGCGAGCGGCCAGCGGCCAGCGGCTATCCTTTCACCGCCCCCGCCGTCAAGCCGGACACGTAGTACTTCACGAAGAAGGAATAGAGCAGGGCGACGGGGAACGAGCCCAGGACCGCCGAGGCCATGAGCGAGCCCCAGAACAGGGTGTCGGCCTTGATCATGTCGCTCACGACGCCCACCGGGATCGTCTTCATCGGGCCGGAGGACATGAAGATCAGGGCGTAGAGGAACTCGTTCCAGCAGAGCGTGAAGCAGAAGATCCCCGCCGAGAGGAGCCCCGGGACGGAGAGCGGGAGGACTATCCGCCACAGGATCTGCAGCCGCGAGCAGCCGTCGGCCATGGCGCTCTCCTCGATCTCCCTGGGGATCGTGCGGAAGTAGCCCATCAGGAGCCACGAGGCGAAGGGGATGAGCTGCGTGGGGTAGGTGAGGATGAGCGCCCAGT
>JBGPQZ010000318.1:0-3354 GCA_041489335.1 Methylomirabilia bacterium | reverse complement strand
TCCATGGGGCGTTGCCGCGTACCCCGGTCCGGTCTGCGAGGCCCATGCGCCCCGGCCGACCGCGGTGAATCAGGTTACCGGCGTGGAGTGGGGGGCCGCTCCGTGATCATCCCGACCGTCTCGATGCCGGCCGCCTTGAGCGCGTCCATCACCTCGATGACCAGGCCGTAGGACACCTGGGCATCTCCGCGAAAGTGGACGACCCGTTCCCCGTTCCGGGTGAGGGCGGTAAGATGCGCGGCCAGGCCCGCCCGCGGAACCTCCCGGTCGTTGACGAACACCCGGCCCTCCCGCGTCAGGCTGAGGGTGATGCGTTGTTCCTCCCTCAGATCCGAGTGCTGGGCTTGGGGGAGCTGGAGGTCCGTCCCACGCTGCAGCATCGGTGTGGTGACCATGAAGATCACCAACAGGACCAGCATCACGTCCACCAGGGGTGTGACGTTGATCTCGGACAGGAGTCGCCGGTTTTCGCTTTTCGACGGCAACGGCATCGCCATGCGCAGCTCTTGCCTCTTGGCTCATGACTCATGGAGAGGGAATCGGGCCTTCCTCTTCTGCCATGAATTATGAGCCAGTTGCAGCACTCACCGCTCGGCTCGCGGCGCCCGACTCTTCCTGCAGCGCGAGACGCTGCACTCTCGCCACCAACTCCGAGGCCGCCCCGTCCATCTCCGTGGCGAACGTCTTCACACGCGAGACGTAGTGGTTGTATGCCGTCACGGCGGGGATGGCCACAAAGAGGCCGGCGGCCGTGGCCACCAGCGCCTCCGCAATGCCGGCGGAGACCGTGCCCAGGCCGCCGCTGCCCGTTCGGGCGATGGCCTCGAAGGCGCGCATGACGCCGATGACGGTGCCGAACAGTCCCACGAACGGGCTGATGTTCCCCAGCGTAGCCAGGGACGTGAGCCGCTGCTCCAGCCGCTCGATCTGGACGGCCGTGGCGCGCTGCATGGCCCCCCGGGCGGACTCGGTCACCCGGTCCAGGGCGGCCCCCCCGCGGAGGCCTGGATTCTCGGAGGCCACGAACACGAGTTCCTGCAACCCCGCCAGGAGGACCGCCGCCACATGGCTCCCCTTGCCCGCCTCGCAGACGCGCAGGGCTTGTTGCGCCCTCCCCTGCTCCAGCTGGTCGAAGACCCGGCGAGCCATCTGGGCGGACGCCAGCCGCGCCTGCCGGAAGGTCCACCACCGCTCCCCGATCACGGCCAGGGAAAAGACCGAGAAGGCGACCAGGGTGAGCATGGTGAGGGACACCAGGGCCCCGCCGGCGTGCATCAGGGTTTGGATGATGAGCTGTTCCATTGGGTTCAGTATACCGTTCGCGGGAAGAGGGCGCCAACAGAAATACGATTGGCCTTGCTGGAGCACGCACCCTTTGTTATGGTGAACCGACGATCCCGGACGACACCTGGAGGAACAGCATCCATGATTCCCGGCTTCAACAGCAGCGTCATCCATGCGGGCACGGAATACCACGTCCAGACCGAGGATCTAGGCGACAAGAATCCGTACATCCTGACCCTGGTCTACCGGGGCGGGGCCATCATCCTCCGCGAGAAGGTCAACTACCACGACGCGCTTGGGGAGCGGCCCACGACGGCCCAGGTCCGCGCCTTCATGGACGAGCAGCACCGTCGCCTCATGGGCCGGGCCGCCGCTGGCCTTCTGGCCGATGCTGTCGCCGGGCCGGGCTCCTCGGCACCGCCCGATCCGCCTCCCTCCCCCGCACCCCCCGGTGCCGCGGAAAAGACCGTGGACGAGCTGATCGCCGCCTACCTTCGCCGCCGCAAGGCACACAAATCCTCCGGAGTGGGACCGGCCTAGGGACGACAGGGCACCACCGGTGCACACGTGGAGCAATCGACCGCTCGGACGGAAACGGCAGCGCCGTTGCGGAAGGGCGGCGGGTCGCTAGGGAGCCGGGTCGGCCCGAAGCGGGCGGGGCTCCTCGCGTTCGCGGGGAAGCGGCTTCAGCGAGTCTTGCAGGCGCAGGTCCGCCTGCCGGGTCTGCTCCAGCAGCCGGACAAGCAGCTTGCTCTTGCCGCCGTCCTGCGCCTTGTGCTTCTGGTAGATCTCGTCCAGCTCGGTGAACAGCACCTGCGGCCGATACTCGGGGGCGGTGGCGTACCGCTCCAGCGCCGTATGGCGCTCGTTGCAGAAGCGGGCCAGCAGCTCAAATTCCTCCATGACCCGCGGCTCGGTCATCGATTCCAGGAGCTTCTGCTGATCCTTGAGGAAGCGGCCGAACGGCTCGATCTTCTCCTCCAGGTCGCGGAAGATCTGATCCACGGCGCGCTGTTCGTCTTCGAGGAACTGGGCCAGGGGACGCGGCTGCTCGTCCAGGTAGCGATTGGCGCGCTCCAGGATCTGCCGCTGCTCGTTCAAGAATCGCTCGAAGTCGTCGAACTGATCCTTGAGCTCGGTGTTGAGGTGCATCCCCACGCGCTCGAGGTTGCTGCCCTGCCCTTCCAGATACTGCCGCAGGGGCTTGACCCGCGCCTCCATCTGCTTCAGGGATTGATCGATGTTTCGCCGCTGTTCCAGCAAATGACGCTGGAACGGGCTCAGCCGCTCCTCGAGTAAGCGCTTGGCCTCCTCGATGACGCGAATCTGCTCGTCGAATTCGTGGTAGATCCGCTCGAGGGAAGGAGCGGAGGACCAGACGGTGACTTGCTGGCTCCGTCGCTTGAGGGGCGGAGGCAATTCCTGGAGGGTCCGATTCGACTCGATGTCAGGATTCTCCCCGGCCTCAGGACGGCCGGTCCACCGCGATAGAAACGAGGGCTGTGCCATATCCGCCTCAGTGTCTACGGGGTTCCCAGCCACGCGAGGGGGCGCGGGTGCGTCCCCGCCACACGCCCACAAAGTGGCGGTAAATTCTCACAAATGCTCAGGAGTGTCAAGGGGAAATCCCCCCACCAAGCGTGGCCAATGGCTCCTGGCTCATGGCCACGAACAGCTCCGCCGCCCATCAACCATGCGCCATGAGCTATCAGCTATCCGCCGCGCCCCAGGGGTCGACGCCGAACCCCCGCAGAAGCCGGGCCAGGAGGACCAGGGGGAGGCCGACCACGGTGAAGTAATCCCCCTCGATCGCCTCCACCAGGAGGGCACCCCGCCCCTGGATGCCGTAGGCTCCCGCCTTGTCCAGCGGCTCGCCCGTGGCGACGTACCGGGCCGCCTCAGCCGCGTCGAACGGCCGCATCCTGACCGCCGTGGTGCTCGTGCCCACCGCAGATCGCCCGGTCTCCGCCTCCACGACCGCGACCGCCGTGATCACCCAGTGGGTGCGGCCCGCCAGGCGGAGCAGGTACGCCCGCGCCTCCGCCGGGTCGCGCGGCTTCCCGAGGAGCC
>JBGPQZ010000317.1:0-3381 GCA_041489335.1 Methylomirabilia bacterium | reverse complement strand
GAGGCCGGGTTCCGCTCCACCGCCACGGGGCAGCCGTAGGCCCGTTCCAGATGCGTCGGGGTCATCACCTCCTCGGGGGATCCCTGCGCCTGCATCCTTCCTCCCACCAGCAGGAGGAGACAGTCGCAGTGCTCGGCGGCCAGGTTCAAATCGTGCGAGACGAGGAGCGTGGTGCAGCCCTGTACCCGGTGCAGGGACAGGAGCGTCTCCAGGACGATCCGCTGGTGCCGGAGGTCCAGGTGCGCGGTGGGTTCGTCGAGGAGCAGGATCGAGGGCTCCTGCGCCAGGGCGCGGGCCAGGGAAACCAACTGCCGCTCCCCGCCCGAGAGTTCGTCCATCCGCCGGCGGGCCAGGGACGTCAGCCCGAGGCCCTCCAGGGCGCTCCAGGCCACGGCGCGGTCGCGCGCGCTCCAGCTTCCGCCGGGGCTGTGCGGGTAGCGGCCCATCAGGACCACGTCCAGGACGCTGAAGGGGAAGGCCACCTGGAGTTCCTGGGGAACGACCGCCAGCCGGCGCGCCAGGGCGAGCCGGCCCACCGTGCGGAGGTCTCGCCCCTCGACGAGGATCCGGCCGCCCTGCGGCGTGAGCACCTTGCTCAGCAGCCGCAGGAGCGTGCTCTTGCCGGCGCTGTTGGGGCCCACCAGGCCCCAGAGCGCCCCCGGCGGAACGGCGAAGGAGACCGCATGGAGTCCTTGCCCCGTCGGGTAGCGGAAGCCGAGGCCCTGCACGTCCAGGGCGGTCATGCCGGTGCCTCCCCCTGCCGACGCCGCAGCAGATACACGAAGAGGGGCGCCCCGCAGAACGACGTGATCACTCCCACCGGCAGCTCCGTGGGCGCCGCCACCGTGCGCGCCACCAGGTCCGCCAGGATCAGGAAGGTCGCGCCGAAGAGGACGCTGGCCGGGACCAGATGCCGATTGTCGGGCCCCAGCAAGAGACGGGCGGCGTTCGGCACGATCAGCCCGACGAACCCGATCGATCCCGCCGCCGAGATGGCCGCCCCGGTCGTGAGCGACGCCACCACGAAGACGGTCCGCTTCACCCGCTCGGCCTCCACGCCGAGCTGGAGGGCCTGCTCCTCGCCCAAGGCCAGGAGGTTCAGCGGGGCGGCCTGACGCGCGAGGATCAGGGCGCCGGTCACGGCCACCACGGCGAGGACCGCCAGGGTCTCCCCGTTCGTGGGTCCCAGATTCCCCATCAGCCACATCACCACCCCCTGCAGCTCCGCGGCCGCCAAGAGGACGGTGATCAGCATGACGCACGAGGTGAAGAACAGCCCGATGATCACCCCCGACAGGAGGAGCGTGGTCATGGGCAGCCGCCCGTCCACCCGGGCCACGCAGTACACGCTGACCGCCGCCAAGAGAGCGCCTGCGAAGGCGAAGCCCATGAGCAGCACCGGATTGGCGGTGGGGCCCGCGATCCCCAGCAGCATCGCGATGGTGACGCCGAACGAGGCCCCGCTGCTCACCCCGAGCACGGAGGGGTCCGCCAGCGGATTGCGGGAGATGGCCTGGAAGCCCAGCCCGGCCAGGGCGAGACACCCCCCGACGATCCCCGCCAGGAGGGTTCGGGGCAGGCGGATCCGCCAGAGGATGGTGGCCACGGGATCGTCCGAGGCCCCCGGATGGAGGAGCGCGCTGAACGCCGCCCGGGGGGCGATCGGGACGCTCCCCACCACGACGGAGAGCACCAGGCAGAGGAGGAGGGCCGCCAGCGCGCAGAGGCAGCCGGTCGGCCACCAGCGCCCGCGCCTCGGCAGCGGGACGGCGGCACTCATGGCGCCCCTCCGCCACTCCAGGCCTCGGGGTGAATGGCCCGCGCGAGAAGCGTGAGCCCCTCCGCGATGCGGGGCCCCGGCCGGAGGATCGTGTTGCTCGGCACCGCCAGCACCCGACCCGTTCGCACGGCGGGAACCGCCTGCCAGGCCTGCCAGACCGGCTGGGCGGGCCCCTCGACCGCGGACAGGCGCTTCGACTCGTCGCGATGTTCGGCCACCAGGATCACCTCGGGCCGGCGCCCGATGACCTCTTCCCAGTTGAGGCGCGGGTAGGGGACCGTCCGCTCCCGCACGATGTTCTCCCCGCCCGCCAGCGCAAGCAGATCGTGAATGTAGGTGGCGGGTCCGGCCGCGATCAAGGGGTCGGCCCACACCAGGTACAGGACGCGGGGCCGCGCCCGGCCCCGCACGCGATCCTGCACGGCCGCCATCCCGCCCTGCAGCCTCCCGATGGCCTCTCGCGCCGCCGCCTCGGCCGCGAGGGCGCGGCCCACCGCCGCGATCGACTCCACCACGCCCCCGAGGCTCGTCGGCATGAGCGCGAAGACCGGGACGCGGAGGCGCGTGAGGTACGCGAGGAGATCACGAGAGTTCCCTTCCGCCGTGGTGAGGACCAGGTCCGGCCGCAGGGCGACGATCTGCTCCAGGCTTGGGGTCGCGACGCCGCCCACCTTGGGCTTCGATCGGGCGGCAGGCGGGAAGTCGCAGAACTCCGTCACGCCCACCAGCCAATCCCCGCGGCCCACGGCGTAGACGATCTCGGTCAGGCTCGGCGCCAGGGACACCACGCGGAGCGGCCGGTCCGGGAGCGAAACCGGCCGCCCCAGCATATCCGGAACGGTGGCCGCCCCTGCCAGTCCCCCGGCCGCCAGCCAGCAGAGCGGAAGCAGCGAAGCAGCCCACCGCCTCACCGATCGTCGCATGGAACCCATGACTCGTCTGCGCCGGGAACAAAAAACCCCGGTCCGCCTGTGGCGGATCGGGGCTCCAAGATCCACGGGTCCAGGACGCGCCGAACGGACCGGTGGATTGCGGGAGGCCCCTCCCCGCGGAGGAATGCCGATACCCTAAAAGGCTGAGCAGGTTTCCTGGCTTGCGGCTTGGCTTACTCTCTGCGCCTTCCCATTCCGCCTGGGGCGGAACAGTGGCCTGTGCAGATTTCAACGCCGCTCACAGTTGCGGGGCAGCAATGGACTCTCGCCGCCCGCAGCACACCCACGCCGCAGGCGGCGATCCACCATTTTCCCTCGAGGGCCCCGGTGAGGGGGCCACTCAGCCTCACCTATTCAGTTGTGCGGACGCGTCCTCCTCTCTTCCCGTGTCACGCTATGCCCGCGATATGTAGTGGAACCCGAGCGAGAAGTCAAGCCATTTGTCGGTAAGGGGTCGGTATGGAGCGGCCCGAAAAACAACGAGGGCATCCCATTCAGGATGCCCTCGTGTTGTCGCCGAATTCGGATGAAAGAAGGTTAGGACTTCTTCTCGACCTTCTTCTCCTCCTTCTTCTCTTCGCCCTTCTTCTCGCCCTTCTTCTCGGCCTTCTTCTCGACCTTCTCGGCCTTCTTGGCAGCCTTCTTCTCCGCCTTCTCGGCCTTCTTCTC
>JBGPQZ010000316.1:0-3403 GCA_041489335.1 Methylomirabilia bacterium | reverse complement strand
TGGAGGCGAGCAGAGCGGTGACCTGCGGACGGAGATCCTCGATCACCGCCTTGTAGGGCGGGAGCTTGGGAACCAGGGGACCGAGCCATTGCCTCCAGGTCTTCTCCACGACCGCCAGCATCGCCTCGGGGAAGAAGCTGTAATGCGGGACCCGGCTCCGCCGATTCACGCCGCTTCGCCCTCAGGCCACGCCCCGGATGAGCGGGCGAAGTCGGGGGCGTGCCTTTGTGTTGTCCCCGGGCCAAAGCCGGCGGCGGAGACGCTGGTGCTTGACGAAACGGGGTGGGGGCGGTAGCCTCGCGGGACCGGTTCGCAAAGGAGGTGAGATCGTGGTGGTGAAGCTGCGGAAGAAGCCTGTCGAGGTCATGGACGACGATCCCGAACTGATGGCCGACCTGATCGACGTGGAGTTCGGGGGCAAGACCCGGGTGGAGATCTGGACCGACCAGTTCATCATCGTGGGCGACGCGCACGCTCCCCACTCCATCCGGGGCACGAAGCGGCGGCTCTCGGATCTCCTGAACGATCCCACCCGACCGTTCCTGCCCATCACCGACGTGACCGTTTTCTCGCTGCAGAGGCGGCGCCTCTGGCGCGGGGAATTCCTCGCAGTCAACAAGGCGTCCGTCGTCCTGGTGAAAGCCCTCAAGGAGTAGGGCGCGAGCCGGACGCCGCGGAGCGGGCGACGTCGTCTGGGGCGGGAGAGTCCGAATGCTGAATGGGCTGGCTGCGTTCCTGGACCGGCTGACCTGGTGGGAGGGGGCGCTCCTGGCAGGCGGCATCTTTCTGGTGACGTGCGCCGGGAGCCTGGCGGGGGCGGCCGCCGTGGTCGTGAACCTCCCGGCCACGTACTTCCGGGACGGCGAGGCTCCGGCCCGGCCGGCCGGACATCCGGTTCTCCGGTGGGCCGGCCTCCTCCTCAAGAATGTCCTGGGAGCCCTGCTGATCCTGGTGGGCGTACTCCTCTCCCTGCCGGGAATCCCCGGGCAGGGCCTCCTCACCATCCTGATCGGATTGATGCTGCTCAATTTCCCCGGGAAGCGGCGGCTCGAGCGGAGGCTGGTGGCGCAGCCGCAGATCTTCCGGGCCATCAACGGGCTCCGGGCCCGGTTCGGCAAGCCGGCGCTTTCGCTCTGATCGCGCGGGCGCGTGCGGCCTCGGGGCGTCTCGGGAGGACGGCGATGAAGCGGATTGCGGTTCTGACCAGCGGTGGGGACGCGCCGGGCATGAACGCGGCGATTCGCGCCGTGGTGCGCACGGGCCTCGGGTACGGCTGGGAGGTCTGCGGCGTCCGGCACGGCTACGCCGGCCTGATCGCGGGCGAGATGGACCCGCTCAGCGCGCGCGACGTGGGCGGGGTCCTGCAGCGCGGCGGGACCGTCCTGGGCAGCGCGCGCAGCCCGGAGTTCGAGACGCTGGAGGGGCGCGAGAAGGCCCTGCGGAGCCTCAACGAGCGCGAGGTGGAGGCGCTGGTCGTGATCGGGGGCAACGGGTCGCAGACCGGCGCGTGTCGCCTGTCGGAGATGGGCTTCCCGGTCGTGGGGGTGGCCTCCACCATCGACAACGACCTGGTGGGCTCGGACATCACCATCGGGGTGGACACGGCGCTCAACATCGCGCTGGAGGCGATCGACCGGCTGAAGACGACCGCCTCGTCGCACCACCGGGCGTTCCTGGTGGAGGTCATGGGGCGGCGCTGCGGCTACCTGGCCCTGATGGCGGCCATCGCCGGCGGGGCCGAGGCGGTGGCGCTCCCCGAGGTCGAGACGGACCCCGAGGCGCTGGCGACGGAGCTGCATGCGGCCTATCTCAGGGGGAAACCGCACGCCCTGGTGGTGGTGGCCGAGGGGGCGACGTACAACGCGGAAGGCCTGGCCGCGTACTTCCGCGACCACAAGGATCGGCTCGGCTTCGACCTGCGGGTCACGACGCTGGGCCACGTCCAGCGCGGCGGCGCCCCCGGAGCCTTCGACCGGATCCTGGCGACGCGGCTGGGGGGTGGGGCGACCGAGGCGCTCCGGCGCGGAGAGTCGGGGGTCCTGGTGGGCGACATCCAGGGCGAGATCCGGACCACGCCGCTGGCCGAGGTCGTCGGAAAGCAAAAGTCGCTGGACCCCTGGCTGATCAAGCTGGCCGGGGTGCTGGCCAAGTAAGCGATCCATGGGTCGCCGGGTGCGGCCGACGCAAACGAAAGCAGGCGGCTTCTTCGTCCTGGTCTACGCGCTGGTCCGGCGGATCCCGCGGGGGGAGGTCGCCACCTACGGCCAGATCGCCCGCCTCCTGGGGGCGCCGCGCGCCGCCCGCGTCGTCGGGTGGGCCATGCACGACAACCCGCACGGCTCGCGGGTGCCCTGCCACCGCGTCGTCCAGCAGGGCGGCTCGCTCTCCCCGAACTACTGCCTCGACGATCCGGGCCGCCAGCGCCGGCTGCTGGAGCGCGAGGGGGTCGCCTTCCTGCTCTCTGGCCGCATCGACATGGCGCGGCATCAATGGTCCCCGCCTGCAGCGGGGGTGCGGTAGCTCACCATCCGCTCCCATTCTCTCCCTTGACGACCGTGCCGGCCCGTGGTATGTGTCGCGCCTTGTAGTGTCGTACAATATTGCACGACATCGTTTGGCCTGCTGATCGCGATCGAGGAGGCGCCCATGGAAGCCATCAAGCGCGGTCTTACCTCCGAGATGATCCTGGTTCGGTTTGACCCGGGCGAACTCCTGTTGGAAGGGCTGCGCGAACTGATCCGGGCCGAAGGCATCCGGACGGGTCTGGTCGTCTCGGGGATAGGCACCCTAAGCGATTGCCGACTGCATCAGTCGGTCGCCGGATACCCCCCCAACCTCATGACTCGACATCAGGAGTACCTGGAGCTCAGAGGGTCGTACGAGATCGCCTCGATGCAGGGGATCATTGCCGACGGCGACCCGCACCTCCACATCACCCTCTCCGAGGGGAGCCATACAGTCGCCGGTCACCTGGAGGACGGATGCGTGGTGATGACACTGGCGGAGGTGGCAATCCTACGCGGCGAGGGGCCCCCGGTTCGGCGTGTGGTACGGGGGCCGGAGAAGATCAAACGGCTGACGGCCGCCGAATAGCCCGGCCGACGAGCCGCAGCGGCGCATCCCGCGTGGTGTGGCACTCGGATCGACCCGGCGTTTGCCCTTGAGGCTGCCCCGGATTTGGGGTATCACTGATCGCACGAGAGTGTCGTACGGTCGTGCCTGTCGGAGCGGAGGCGTGCGGGCGTGGCCCGCGCGACCAAGGATGGCCGCGAACGGGGAGTCGGTCTACCAGGAGTTGGAGCGGAAGATCATCCTGGGCCACCTCAAGCCCCGCGAGCGACTGCTGGAGGCCCAGCTCTGCCGCCAGCTGGGCGTGAGTCGCACGCTGCTGCGTGAGGTCTTC
>JBGPQZ010000315.1:0-3412 GCA_041489335.1 Methylomirabilia bacterium | reverse complement strand
TCAACAGCACCGCGAACAGCACGACTGCCCCGAACCGTCTCCGCATCTCAGCCTCCCTCCACGTGACCCCGATCGGATGCCAAGATCGGGCTGCGTGGCGCCAAGGGTTCACCCGGCCAGGCCCTCGCCTTGAAGGCCGGTCGACTCCTCGTACTTCTGCCGGAACATCTCCTTGGGCAGGTACTTCGCCTCCAGCTCCTTGATCCGCGGGACCCCGGCAAACCGGTTAAAGTCCTCGGTGGGATGCGACTTCAGTCGCTCCTCGAAGTCCTTCTCCGCCTGGGCTCCCCGCTTGGCCAGGTCGGCAGCGTAGTCCCAGACCGCCTGCATGGCTACCCGCATGCACGCGAGGGAGACGATCATCAGCTTGTAGCCCATCGCCCCCACGTCCTCAAAGCTGAGCGGGGACTCGTGCCAGCGGAACGAGGACGAGTAGTTGAAAAAGAGCGGCTTCTCCGGGAAGTCCTCGTGAATCGCCCTAGCGAACCGTCTCGCCGGCTCTGCCGCTGCGTTGGGGAACTCGCAGAAGAGCATGTCGGCCCCCGCCCGCGCGTAGGCCTTGGCTCTCCGCACCGCCTCCTCAAACCCGCCCCCGACGGCCGAAATGGCGTCGGTCCGGGCGATGATGATGAAGTCCTTGTCCCGCTTCGCCTCCACGGCGGCCCGGATCTTCCCCTCTGCCTCCTCCAAGGTGACGAGCATCTTGCCGGCCAGGTGGCCGCAGCGCTTCGGGCTTACCTGGTCCTCGAGGTGGATCCCCGCCACCCCTGCGGCCTCGTAGTTCTGCACGGTCCGTATCACGTTGAGGGCGTTGCCAAAACCGGTGTCGGCGTCGGCGATGACCGGGATCTGCACGGCTCGGGCAATGTTCCGGGCGTTCGTGACCATCTCCGGCTCCGTCTGGAGGCCGACGTCCGGGTACCCGAGGAGGGTCAAGGCGGTGCCGTACCCCGTCATGTAGATGAAGTCGTGGCCGGTCCGCTCGACGATCATGGCGTGGAGGGGCGTCGACACGCCCGGTGTGACCAGGAAGGGCTTCTCTCGCATCAACTGCCGCAGCTGCGTGCCCATGCTCATCTGTCGGTCCTCCTGTAGAGCTCCGTCGCCAACGAGATACGCGAAAGAGGCGCAGCCGATGGCCGCCTCAGAACTCCTCGAGCGTATGCACCACGCCAGGCCGGTCGAACAGCAGTCTGGTCCTCACGCCCAGCTCCGCTAGCCTCCGCTCGAGCGGCGGCAGGCGGACCCGCTCCTTCGTATACTGGATCACCGGGAAGAGAACCTTTGGCCTCAGGGCGGCCGCGATGCGCGCGCCGTTCTCGGCCGCCTCCTCGGGCGTCGAATCCACGTGCATCTTGCCCTGAATCGGGATCATCCCGACGTCCACGCGGTACCGCCTACCCACCTCCTGAAAGACATCAGAGTAGACGCAGTCCCCGAGTATGCAGAGGCAGAACTCCTTCGCCTGCACGACCAGCCCACCGTTCCTCGACTGGACGGCCCCGCCCCACTTTGCCATGACCGTGAGCAGCTCAGGGGTTAGGGTCGGATGGTCAGCCTCGAAAAGGTAGACTTCAAGCCCATCGATCCTCGTCGGCTGCCCAAACTCGAGTGGGATCAGCCGCTCAGGGGGCAACTGCCGGTGTTGAAGAATGAAATCGCAGAGATCGAGCGAGCCAACGAACTTCGCGCCAGTGCGCTCTGTGACTTCAACGCTATTCACGAAGTGGCCGGGATCGCCGTGGGTGGTGAAGACGAACTTCGCCGGCTCGCAAATGTCGGCCGTCCTGATCGGCGAGTCGGCATTCTTGTTGACCGACGGATCAAACCAGTAAACGTTCCCGCCTGCCGCTAATCGAAACGCCGCGTTGTCATACCACGTGATCTCGATGCTCATTGCTTTCTCTGCTCCCCCACCCCTGCACTACAAGGCTCAGCAATGATATACCGTATATCACTTGATACAACCCATATCTTCCGCCACAGAAGCCAATACTGTGCGGTCCCTAATAAAGGCGACAGTGTACTCGGGACCGCACAGTCCGGGGGAGAGTCCGAGGAGGGGCGGCGGCCCGCCCCTCTCAGTAGGGCCCGCGGGGAGGGCCGAGACCTTGCGGCGTGCCCTCTGCAAGGGCGAGGGCCTTCCCCGCGAACGAAGCGGCGCGAGCGACCGTGTAGCCAATACTTCGCGCCGCTGAGTAAGTGACCGTGGTTATTTTCCAACACAAGCCCCCGGTGGACGTCCTGGGCGTCTACGTCTACCTTCCGCTGGAAGATGCCACGGGCCTCGGGAGGCGCGCGAAGCCAGTGGAAATGGGCCGCATCCTGGTGGACACCTCGGCGTACGCGGCGCACCTGCGCGATCATCCCCAGGTCAAGGCAACCATCCAGCGGGCTTCGGAGGTCTGCCTGAGTGTCGTGTCCATCGGCGAGCTGCGGGCGGGGTTCCTGAAGGGCGCGCGAACGCGAAGGAACGAGGAAGGGAGCAGGGCTGACCCGGGAAAGACGAGTACCGCAGGGTCCCTCATCCGGTCGCGGCCGGTCCGGGGGGACGCATCACTCCTTCGCCTCGCGCCACAACTTCTCGAACTCGCGCTTGAACCGGGAGACGACCGCAGGCTCGTCCAGCAGCACCAGGTTCTCGTAGTTGGCCCGCTCCGCCGTGACGGTCCAGTTGTACGAGCCGGTGGCCACCAGGCGGTCGTCGAAGACGGCGAACTTGTGGTGCATGAGGCTCTGTTCGGGAACGCCCAGGGCGCGGATGGGCACGCCGGCCGCGCGCAGGATCCGCAGGGCCGTTGCATCCGGCCGCGCCTTGTCCTGGTCGGTGAGGAGCCGGACCTGCACCCCGCGCCGCTTGGCCGCCACCAGCGCATCCGCCAGTTCGATCGCTGTGAACTGGTAGACGGCCACGTCGATCTGCTGGCGGGCCTCCCGGATGGCCTGCAGGAGGTGCTGGCGGACGCCCCCGCCGGGGGAGAAGTAGGTGTCTGCTGCGGACAGGGCGGGTGCCGGGAGCGCGCAGCAGAGAAGCAGGCCTACCAGGACGGGGGTCAGACTTCTCACTATGCGCATGGGGATCTCACTCCCCCAGATGATAGGGCACGCTCACGCTCACCTTGCCCGGCCGGAAGAGGAGGGCCGCCTTGAGGAGGAGCGCGGTCTGGTTGTGCAGGAAGTGCTGCCACCACTTGGCCGGGATGAATTCCGGGATCACGACGGTGAGGTATTTTCCTTCCCCCTGGCGCTCCATGCGATCGATATACTCCAGGACGGGCTGGTGGATGGAGCGATAGGGAGACTCCAGGATGACGAGCGGTACGTCGGGCGCCAGTCTTTCCCATGCCTCCCTCAGGCCATCTGCCTCCTTGCGGTCGTCCGTGACATGGACGGCGGTTACCTGAGGGGAGAT
>JBGPQZ010000314.1:0-3419 GCA_041489335.1 Methylomirabilia bacterium | reverse complement strand
CTTGGCCTGCTTGATGGTCTGGACGTTGTCGAACTCCATGACCACCTTGGGGTGGGCGTTGTGTTGGCGGAGATACCGATCGACGGCCTTGCGGACCCGCAGGTTCGCATCCAGCGCCACAAAGTTCTCGTCCGTGAGATCGGCCGGGGAGATCTGCCTGCGTCGCGCGAAGCGGTGGTTCGGATGGCAGACGAACACCATCGTCTCGTTCCGCCAGGGCAGGACCGTCAAGGACCGATTCGTCGGGGGGTACGACAGGATGCCGAGGTCGGCCTCGTCGTTCAGGACCGCCTCGACCACCCTGTGCGGGTGGAGGTATTCGATGCGGATGCGCGCCTGGGGGTAGCGGGCCATGAAGCGCTGGATGTGGTTGCTCATGATGTGGATGCCGACCGAGTAGATCGCCGCCACGCGCACGGTGCCGGTCACGGCCGCCTCGGCCGAGCTGAGCGAGGCGCGGACCTGCTCGAATCCGTCCAGCAGACGCTGGCAGCCCGCGTAGAAGATCTCCCCGTCATCCGTCAGCATGAACGGCCGCTTGCTCCGGTCGAGGAGCTGCACCTTCAGCTCCGCCTCCAGCTGCTGGATGGCCTGGCTGGCCGCGGACTGCGAGACCTGGTTCAGGGCCGCGCCCTGCGAGAAGCTGTGCAGCCGGACGATGTCGCAGTAGAGCTTGAGGGTATCCAGGTTCATGGCTCGCCAATATATCATAAGTTAGGCTGATGTAAAGTATATTCCTAATTCCTCAATACTTATCTTGACGCTGACCCGGCATCCTGCGACACTCCCGCCACGACGGGGAGGGTCGCGGCCGCTCGTGTGCCAGCTTCGCTCCCCACCGAACAGGAACTATTGAAAGGTAGGATGGAGATGCGAGATCCAGGCTTTCCCGCGCCACAAGGACTCTACGACCCGCAGCACGAGCACGACAGTTGCGGGGTGGGATTCGTGGTGGACATCCGCGGTCGAAAGTCCCACCGCATTGTCGAGTTGGCCCTGACGGTTCTCAAGAACCTCCTGCATCGAGGGGCCACGGGCGCCGAGGTCAACACCGGGGACGGGGCCGGGATCCTCATGCAGATCCCGGACCCATTTTTCCGCCACGAGTGCACGCGCCTGGGCATCGAGCTCCCCCCTCCCAAGTATTATGGCGTCGGCATGCTATGCCTCCCGGCCGACCCCAACGAACGCGTCGACTGCCAGGCCGTATTCGATCGCATCGTGCGCGAGGAGGGGCAGGTCCCGCTCGGCTGGCGGGACGTGCGCACCAACCACGCCCCCATCGGTGATTCGGCCAAGCGGGTCGAGCCGGTCTTTCGCCAGGTGTTCGTCGGGCGGGGCGGGTCGATCCGCGACCCGGTCCACTTCGAGCGCACCCTGTTCCTCATCCGGAAGCGCATGGAGAATGGGGTGCTCACGTCGGGCCTTCGGCAGAAGCTCTACTTCTACGTCGGGAGCCTGTCCTGCAACACGATCGTGTACAAGGGGATGCTTTCGGCCGACCAGATCGAGACTTACTTTCCCGACCTCACGGACCCCAGCATCGAGAGTGCCTTGGCGCTCGTCCACCAGCGGTTCAGCACGAACACCTTCCCCACCTGGTCCTTGGCTCACCCGTTCCGTTACCTGGCGCACAACGGGGAGATCAACACGCTGCGGGGCAACATCAACTGGATGGTCGCCCGCGAGCGGCTGTTCGAGTCGGAGCTGTTCGGCGATCGCATCCAGGACCTCCTGCCGGTCATCCGCCAGGGCGGCAGCGACTCCGCCATGCTGGACAACGCGCTGGAGATGCTGGTCATGTGCGGCCGCTCCCTGCCGCACGCCGTGATGATGCTGATCCCCGAAGCCTGGTCGGGCCATGAGAGCATGAGCCCGGAGAAGAAGGCCTTCTACGAGTATCACTCCTGTCTCATGGAGCCGTGGGACGGCCCGGCCTCCATCGCCTTCACCGACGGCACGATGATCGGGGCGGTGCTGGACCGGAACGGCCTGCGCCCCTCCCGCTATTACGTCACCAAGGACGGCCTGGTCGTCATGGCCTCCGAGGTCGGAGTCCTGGACATCCCGGCCGAGGACATCCTGGTCAAGGAGCGGCTGCACCCCGGCCGCATGTTGCTGGTGGATACCACCGAGGGTCGGATCATCGACGACGCCGAGTTGAAGGCGAAGATCGCCACCGAGCAGCCCTATGCCGTGTGGTTGCGCGAGCACCTCATTTCCATCCAGGATCTTCCACCCGCCCCGGTGCAAGAGCCGGATCACGAGACGGTGCTGCGTCGCCAACAGGTCTTCGGCTACACCCACGAGGATCTCCGCATCCTCCTGGCTCCCATGGCCACCCGGGGCGAGGAGCCGCTGGGCTCCATGGGAAACGACACCTCCCTGGCGGTGCTCTCGGATCGGCCGCGGATGCTCTACGATTACTTCAAGCAGCTCTTCGCCCAGGTCACGAATCCGCCGCTCGACGCCATCCGCGAGGAACTGGTGACCTGCATCGAAAGCACCATCGGGCCCGAGCGGAACCTCCTCACGCCCGAGCCGGAAAGCTGCCAGCAGATCACGATCCCCTCGCCGATCCTGAGCAACGAGGAGTTGGCCAAGCTGCGCCACATCGTGGCGGGCGGCTTCCGCGCGGCGACACTGCCGATGCTCTTCCCCGTGGCGGAGGGAAGCGTGGGGCTGGCGCGGGCCCTGGAGGAGCTGTGCGCCAAGGCCAGTCAGGCCATCGAACAGGGCTACACCATCCTGCTCCTCTCCGACCGCGGCGTGGATCTGGAGCATGCGCCCATCCCGACCCTCCTGGCCACGGCCGGCGTGCACCATTACCTGATCCGGAAAGGGATGCGGACCAAGGTAGGGCTGGTGATCGAGACGGGCGAGGCGCGCGAGGTGCACCATTGCGCGCTCCTGATGGGCTACGGCGCGGGCGCCGTCAACCCATACCTGGCCTTCGAGACCTTGGACGACCTGATCGGGCAGGGGATGCTTCCCGCCGACCTGACCCACACCAAAGCCGTGGCAAACTACATCAAGGCCCTCAACAAGGGGATCCTCAAGGTCATGTCCAAGATGGGGATCTCCACCATCCAGAGCTACTGCGGAGCCCAGATCTTCGAGGCGGTGGGGCTGGAGCAGGCCTTCGTGGACCAGTACTTCACCTGGACCGCCTCCCGCGTGGGCGGCGTCGGGCTGGACGTGATCGCCGAGGAGACGAGCCGGCGGCACCGGCGCGCCTTCCCCGATCGGCTGGTGGGGAAGCCGGACCTGGAGTGCGGTGGCGAGTACCAGTGGCGCCGCGACGGTGAGTATCACCTCTTCAATCCGGATACGATCTTCAAGCTTCAGCACGCGACGCGCAGCGACAGCTACTCGACGTTCAAGGAATTCAGCCGCCTGGCTAACGACGAAACCCGGAG
>JBGPQZ010000313.1:0-3430 GCA_041489335.1 Methylomirabilia bacterium | reverse complement strand
CCGAGATCCTCCGGGCCGCCATCGAGGCCGCCGCCGCCGCCGGGGGGGCCGTGGTCGCCATTCCCGTGACGGACACGATCAAGCTGGCGGACGAGAGCCGGCACGTCCGAGAGACGCCGGTTCGCGGCCATCTCTGGGCCGCCCAGACCCCTCAGGTCTTCCGGGCGGCCTGGTTTCGGGAGGCCCACGCCCGGGCGGCGGCGGAGGCGGTGCGGGCGACCGACGACAGCACCCTGGTGGAACGGCTGGGCTACCCGGTCTGCCTGGTGCCTGGCTCCCCCGAGAATCTCAAGGTGACGACCCTGGCGGATCTCTCTCTGGCCGAACAGATTCTTCGGGGGCGAGGCATAGGGGGTGCGGACGCGATGAGTCAAGCAAGAGAAGCGCCGGTCCGGATGGGCGTCGGCTTCGACATGCACCGGCTGGTTTCCGGTCGGGCCTTGATTCTGGGCGGGGTGACCATTCCCTTCGAGCGCGGCCTCGAGGGGGACTCAGACGCCGACGTCCTGACCCATGCCATCGTGGACGCCCTCCTGGGGGCCGCCGGGCTGGGGGACATCGGGGCGCATTTCGGGGTGGGTCGGCCGGAGAATCTGGGGATCTCCAGCTTGCGGCTGCTGGACCAGGTGGTTCGTTTGGTGCGCGCCAAGGGCTATCGGCCCGGCAATGTGGATGCCACGATCGTGGCCGAGGCGCCCCGGTTGAGTCCGTTCATCCCCGAAATGCGGCAGGGGCTCGCCCGTGTGCTCGAGATGCCGGAGGATCGGGTCAACCTCAAGAGTACGACCGCCAAGGGCCTGGGGGCGCTCGGGGCGGGCGAGGGCATCGCGACCTTCGCCGTTGCGACGGTGATCCCGGTGGATGCGAGCCACGAGCCGAGAACCGAGAGCCGCGAGTAGGAACGATGGCACTCCATCTCTACAACACGCTGACGCGACAGCTGGAACCGTTCGAACCGCTCCGCCCGGGCCGGGTGGGGATGTACACCTGTGGGGTCACGGTGTACGACCTGTGCCACATCGGGCACGCCCGCTCGGCGCTGGTCTTCGATGTCATCCGCCGCTACCTCGAGTACCTGGGCTACCAGGTGACAATGGTCCGGAACTTCACGGATGTGGACGATAAGATCATCACCCGCGCCCGGGAGCGGGGGATGGCGTGGGATGCGGTGGCCCGCGAGAACATCGCGGCCTTCTACCGGGACATGGACGCCCTCGGGGTGGGACGGGCGGACATCGAGCCCAAGGCCACCGAGCACATCCTGGAGATGCACGCGATCATCGAGCGCCTTTTCGACCGCGGGCTCGCCTACGCGGTGGCCGGGGACGTCTACTTCCGGGTGCGAGGGTTTTCCGGCTACGGGAAGCTCTCCCACCGGAGCCCGGACGATCTGCTGGCGGGGGCCCGGATCGAGGTGGACGAGCGGAAGCAGGATCCGCTGGATTTCGCCCTGTGGAAGGCCTCCCGACCCGGGGAGCCGGCCTGGGCGAGCCCCTGGGGGCCGGGGCGGCCCGGCTGGCACATCGAGTGCTCGGCCATGGCGGCCAAGCACCTCGGCGATTCGTTCGACATTCATGCGGGAGGCGAGGACCTGATCTTCCCTCACCACGAGAACGAGATCGCCCAGTCCGAGGGGGCGAGCGGCTGTCCCCTGGCCCGCTACTGGCTGCACAATGGCTTCGTCACGGTGGGCGGGGAGAAGATGGCGAAGTCACTGGGGAACTTCGTCACCATCCGGGAGGCCCTGACCCGTTTCCATCCGAATGCGCTGAAGCTCCTCTTGCTCTCGACGAACTACCGGGGCCCCCTGGATTACACCGAAACCGCCGTGGCGGAGAAGGAAAGGGCCCTCTCCGGCCTCCTGGAGTTCCTGTGGGCCGTGGATCTGCTGGGTGCGGATCCGGCGCGGGCGGCCTCGCCGGATCTGCCGGCAGGAGAAGCCATGGCCGGGCTCGCCCAAGCGGAGGCGGCCTTCCGTGAGGCCATGGATGATGACTTCAATACGGCCCGGGCCATGGGGGTGCTCTTCGATCTGGTCCGAGAAGGGAATCGCGTGTTGCACGAGGCCCGCCAAGGGGACGGCCTCCCGCCGGCAGACGTCTCGTCTCTCGGCGAGACCGCGGCACGGGTGCGAGGACTCGGGGCCGTGCTGGCCCTGGATTTGGGTGGAAAGGCGCCGGTCGTCCTCGCGCCGGGATCCGTGGCGCTCACTCGCGCCGCCGCCGAGGCCCTGGCGGATCTGGCGAGCCTCCTCGGGAACGCCGCCCGGGCCCCGGACCTCCCGCAGCGCCTGGCGGCGGTGGTGGGAGAGTTGCTGGCCCAACGGGAGGCCGCGCGGGCGCGGAAGGCCTGGGAGGATGCGGACACGATCCGGGAGGTCCTCGGCGCGCAGGGCATCCGGATCGAGGACAGCCGGACCGCCAGCCACGCCCTGTCGGAGTTTTCGGTGGAGCGGGGGCTGCCGGCGATTTCCGTGATCCTGCGGAAGGTGTAGCGAGACACATGCGGAAGGTGGACGCGAAGGGCGAGGCCGAACTCCTGGCAGGACCGCACGCGGTCCTCGAGGCGCTCCGCGCGGGGCGGCGGTCGGTCCGACGCCTCGTGCTGGCCCGGCAGGAATCCGGGGACGCCCTCGACTCCATTCTGGAGCTGGCGCGAGCCCGGCACCTCCCGATGGAGATCCGTCCACGGGGCGAGCTGGATCAGCTCCTGCGGGGAGCAACCCATCAGGGGGTCGTGGCGGAGGTGAGCCCGTTTCCCTACGCCGAAGCGGAGGCGATCGTCGCGCGGGCGGTGGGGGGAGAGGAGCCAGCCTTCCTCGTCGTCCTGGACGGGATCCAGGATCCGCAGAACCTGGGGGCCATCGTCCGAACGGCCGAGGCGGCGGGGGTCCACGGACTCGTCCTGCCCCGGGATCGCGCCGCGCCCGTGAGTCCGGCCGTGGTGCGCGCTTCCGCCGGAGCGACCGAGCACCTGCCCATCGCCCAGGTGACGAACCTGGCAACCTTCCTGGAGGGTCTCAAGGGGCAGGGGGTGTGGGTGGTAGGCGCGGACGCCGAGGGGGGCCAGGAGCTGTTCCGGACGGACCTGGCCGGGCCGCTCGCCCTGGTGATCGGCGCGGAGGGGCGGGGGCTGCGCGCGCTCACCCGGCGGCGCTGCGATCTGCTGGTGCGCATTCCCAGTCGGGGTCGGGTGGCCTCCCTGAATGCCGCCGCCGCCGCCGCGGTGTGCATCTTCGAAGGGGTGCGACAGCGAGGCCGGTGGGTCACGAAGAGGGGCGAGGCAGGTCGAAGTTGACAGGGTCGTGTCAGAATGGTTATTATAAATACCCTGTGGCACTTGGTGGCGGAAGGGACCGGGATTGGTGGAGGCGGGGCAGAAAAACCTTGCCAAGACAAGCCCGGTGGAATAATATGACCTTTTGTCTGCT
>JBGPQZ010000312.1:0-3433 GCA_041489335.1 Methylomirabilia bacterium | reverse complement strand
GGAGATCGACCTGGAGGTCCTCGAGGTGAACCGGACGTCCCTGCAGAATCTCGGCATCGACATCTCACCCCGGACCTTCTCGGTCACGCTGGCCTACCCCGCCTCGATCCCGGTGAGCAACATCTCGGGGATGATCCGCAGCGGGAGCACCCTGAACATCACGAACCCTTCCCTGATCCTGAACCTGGTGAAGAACGACGGCTCGACCAAGACCCTGGCCAACCCGACCATCCGGATCCTCGACCGGCAGAAGGCGCGCCTGCTCATCGGCGAGCGGCGCCCCTTCCAGATCTCCTCGCTGAGCAGCGTCCCCGCCACCGCCGGGACTACGGGCATCACCGCGACCGGCGCCGTGACCACGACGGAGACGCGGGTGGAGTTCCGCGACGTGGGCCTGAAGCTGACGCTCACCCCCACCATCCACCTGAACGGTGAGGTCACGATCGAGCTGAACTTCGAGATCAGCAGCGTGGGCGCCCCCATCGCCGGTGTGGCCGGCGGCGAGCTCCTCCCGCCCATCAACACGCGCAACCTGGACAGCTTCATCAAGGTCAAGAACGGCGAGACGCGCCTCTTGGGCGGTCTCCTCCAGGAGACGGACTCGGTTGCCAAGAGCCGAATCCCGTTCCTGAGCGATCTCCCCGGCATCGGGCGGCTCTTCATCAGCGGGGATCAGAACCGGTCGCGCAGCGATGTCCTGATCTCCATCACCCCTCGGATCATGAAGGCCCTGGAGCGCCCGGACCCCGAGATCGAGAGCTTCCATTCCGGCACGGCCGACAGCTTCGGCCCCGGGGGGCCCATCGCGCCTGCCCTCCCGACGCCCGCTGGCCAGCCGCGATCCATTCCAGCACCGGCCGGGCCCGGCGCACCGGGCACCCCGACCCCTGGTCCTCGCCCATGAGGTCGCACCGTTCCCTGGGGGGCCGACCGGCGGCGCGAGGCCGACGGCCCGGCCTGACCCTGATCGAGCTTTTGGTCAGCATCTCGATCCTGGGTGTGCTGGCGGCGGTGGCCATGCCGCTCGTGCAGGTGTCGGTGATCCGCACGAAAGAGCTGGAGCTGCGCCGAAGCCTGCGGAAGACCCGCGAGGGCATCGACCAGTTCAAGGCCGAGTACGACAAGGCCCGGGGCAACGCCCGGGATGCGCGGGACGAGTTCAAGAAGAAGGTGTCGGCGGACCGGACCGGATACCCGCTGACCCTGGACGAGATGGTGGAGACGAAGATCCTGCGCCGGATCCCTCGCGACCCCATGAGCCCGGACGGCACGTGGGTGACCCGCTCCTTCTCCGACCATCCGGGATCCAGCCTCTCGGACGGGAAGGACGTCTACGACGCCCGGAGCGCCAGCAAGGTGGTGGCCCTGGATGGAACGACCTATGACACCTGGTAAAGCAGCCAGTAGCCATCAGCCGTTCGCCGTTCGCCGTGTGGCGTCCAGTTCGCGACTCGCGGCTGGCCGGTCTCATCACTCGGCTCTCGGCTCTCGGCTCATAGGTCGTCCAGGCTTCACCCTGATCGAGATCCTCATCGTCGTCACCATCATCGGGATCCTGATCACGTTAGCGCAGCCGAGCTACCACCGGGCCGTGACCGCCGCCAAGGAGGCCGCCCTCAAGGAGAATCTCTTCATCCTGCGGGACGTCATCGATCAGTTCTACGCGGACAACACCAAGTACCCCGACTCGCTGAATGAGCTGGTCGAGAAGGGCTACATCCGGCGCGTCCCCAAAGACCCCTTCACCGAGTCGGCCGAGACCTGGGTCCCCATCCCCGCCACCGATGCGCAGGGGCAGCAGGTCGGCATCTTCGACATCAGGAGCGGCACCGAGCGGGTCGCCATGGACGGCTCGAAGTACAGCGACTGGTGAGCGGGCGTGAGGCGTCAGGCGTGGAGCGTGAGGTGCAAGGCGAATTTCGCAATCCGCAATCCGCAATTGAAGGCCCGCGGGGCCATCTACCCTCTCCTGCTCATCAGCATCATGGTCGTCGGCGTGGCCACGGCGGCGGTGGCCGAGCTCTGGAGCACGCAGGTCAAGCGCGAGAAGGAGGAGGAGCTGCTGTTCCGTCTCGGGGAGTTCCGCCGGGCCATCATCCGCTATCGGGCCGAC
Source organism: Methylomirabilia bacterium (assembly GCA_041489335.1). Classification (GTDB taxonomy): domain Bacteria; phylum Methylomirabilota; class Methylomirabilia; order Methylomirabilales; family 2-02-FULL-66-22; genus 2-02-FULL-66-22. The sequence continues at coordinate 1,320 of JBGPQZ010000312.1, read as the reverse complement.
CACAACCGGCTCCCCAAGGAACTCGGTGACCTTCTCATGGATCGGACGCAGATGCAGACGCGCCGGTACCTCCGGCGGATCTACACCGATCCGATGACCGGGAAGGCCGATTGGGAGCTCAAGCTTCTGGCGGATCGGACAGGCGCCATCGCGGGCATCCAGGACGTGCACAGCCGGAGCCCCGGGAAACCCCTGAGGCAGCTCCCCGGCACGAACGTCGAGACGTACAAGGATTGGTGAGGGAAGAACGGAATGAGCGGACCGCATTGAGGGATGGGTTGACACGCGCTGTCGGTTCGGGTATGTTGCCACCCTGCTGAAAGCTGATGGCTGAAGGCTAATGGCTGTGTCAGAGGAGGTATTTCGTGCGCGAGAGACAAGAGGAACTTCGACGCCGACGGCAGCGCCGCAAAGAGCGACTGAAGGCACGAATCCGGGCCGCCGTGGCCGGGACGGCCCCATCGGAAGTCGGTCGGAAATCCCGACGGAAGGCCGAGGCTGAGGTCCAGGCCCAGCCCGCCGCCGCCCCTGCACCAGCCCCTGCTGAGGGCGCGGCTACCCCCAGCGCGTAACCCCTCGACGACTCGAATCCTCAGAAAAGGTGGGCTTCCCGCGAAACCTGCGAGGAGGAGGGGTATCTGTATGCCCGCCGGCGGTGAGGCCCGCCTCCCGTTCCTCGCGAATCACGGCAGCTCGACATACACGTCGCCACCCTGCACCTCGACGCGGTAGGCCGGCACACCGACTTCGGAATCTCGCAGGGTGGCGCCGGTTCGGACGTCGAACTGCCAGCCGTGCCAGGGGCAGGTCACGGCCGTCCCTTCCAGCTCCCCCTCGCCCAGCGGACCGCCCCGGTGACAGCACGCGTTGGCGATGGCGTGAAACGTCCCGCTGACGTTGAACAGCGCGATCTCGCGCCCGTTCGCCACGACGGTCTTCCCCTGTCCCGGCGTCAGTTCTGAACCCGCCGCCACTCGCACCATCTTGCCCATGATTCTCTCCGCGGTTGGGTTCATGTCAGGAGGCAGGAAGTCGGTCCCGTCGCTCCACGCTCCACGCTCTCCGCCAGCATCACCTCCGGCTCTCTCTCACCCTTCGCCCGCATCCTGCCTCGCGCCCCGTGGCTCATGCTTGCATGTGTATAATCTGCGTAATCTGCGGATTCGTCCCCCCCCCATTCCGCATTCCGCATTCCGCATTCCCTCTTCGTCCCTCCTACCCTTTGATGCAGCCGAGAGGCTTGAGCTTGGCCACCATCTTTGAGATCCCGGCGTTCACGCAGACCGTGACGACATCCTGGACGTTCTTGTACGCCTCGGG
>JBGPQZ010000311.1:0-3492 GCA_041489335.1 Methylomirabilia bacterium | reverse complement strand
CGCCTCGAATGGCCAGGGACTCGCTCATGACTTCCTCCTTGCGTCGCGCTGGGCGCTGGGCGCGGCGACGATCCCCGCGCCGCACGAGGCGCGGACTACCAGGGTGTGTGCCACCACGGTCGTGGAGAAGACGTGCCGATCCTCCTGCTCCATCTGGGCGATGGCCTGGCGCACGGCCAGGCGCCCCATCTCCTCCTTGGGGACCGCGACCGTGGTCAGCGGCGGCGTGGTGTGGGCGGCGTACTCGATGTCGTCGAAGCCGACGACGGCGATGTCCTCGGGGACGCGCAGGCCGTGCTCGTGAATGGCGCGCAGGGCCCCGATGGCCAGGTCGTCGTTGGTGAAGATGGCGCTGGGGCGGTGCGGGCCCTTGAGCAGGGCCTCGGCGGCCGCGTGGCCGCCCTGCGGCTGGAACGGCGCGTCCAGGATCAGGCCGTCGCGCAGGGGGAGGTCGGCCTCCGTGAGGGCCCGCTGGTATCCGGCGGTGAGCGCCTGGGAGAAGGGGTGGCGCGCCGGCCCGCGGATCAGGGCGATGCGCTGGTGGCCCAGCTTGATCAGGTGGCGGGTGGCATCGTAGGCCGCCTGGGCGTCGTCGCAGACGACCGCGTCCACGCCCCGGATGGGCGGGTGCATGTCGGCCAGGACCAGGGAGAAGCCGGTTCCCTTGAGTTGCTGGACGAAGCGCGGCGGGACCTTGCCCACCAGGATGATCCAGCGGGTCATCATCTCGCGGAGCATCTTGGGGTACTCGGCCGGCTCGCTGGCCTCCCCCAGCCCGTAGCCGAAGAGCAGGTGGCAGTCGTGCTGCCGGGCCTCGTCGGCGATCCCCTGGATGATGCCGGCGAAGTAACTGTGGGAGGTGACGACCTCGCGGCTGAAGATGGTGCCGATGATGCGGCTGCTCCGTCCGCCGCCGCCGGATCGCGTGACAAGCAGGCGGGCGGCGGGATTCGGGATGTAGCCCAGCCGCTGGACCGCCGCCAGGACCTTGCGGCGGCTGGTGGCGCTCACGTCGGGCCGGCCGCGAACCACGCGCGAGACGGTCATGATTGACAGGCCCGTATGCTCCGCGATATCTTTCAGCGTGACCGGAGACAGCGGGGGCTTGACCATGCGCGCCTCCACGTGTTAGCGTTACCGGTAAGGTATCTACCTCGCCTCACCCCTCGGTGTCAAGGGGAATCCCCGCGGCGGCGCGGCCGTGGCGGCGGGCTGAGGGGCGAACCCGGGAGACGATGCGATGGCGCCCGTTCGGATTGACCCCCACTGGCGGTACCACGACCTCGCGGCCATCGTCCTGGAGAACGCGCGCCTCCGCCTCACGCTCTTCCCCGAGCTCGGCGCCAAGATCTACGACCTCATCCTCAAGCCGGCCGACCGGAACTTCCTCTGGCACAACGGTCGCTTGGAACCCCGGCGGCCCGTGTTCGGGCAGAACTTCGACGACTGGTGGTGCGGGGGCTGGGACGAGGTCTTCCCCACCTGCGACGTCAGCACCTACCAGGGCGACACGTACCCGTACCTGGGCGAGCTGTGGTCCCTTCCCTGGTCTTGGCGGATCGAGGAGGGCGGCCCTGCGCGGGGCTGCCTGTACCTGAGTCGGACGACGATCATCGCGCCGGCCCGGATGGAGAAATGGATCCGCCTCCAGGCCGACGAGCCCGTCGTCCGGTTCCGCCACCGCCTGACCAACGTCGGGACCCAGCCGATGGACTTCGTCTGGGGCATCCATCCCTGCTTCCGGGTGGAGCCCGGCTACCGGATCGACGCCCCGGCGCGGGTCGGGGTGGTCGGCCACACCAGGACGGCGCCCTTCGGCCCGGTCGGCACGACGTATCCATGGCCGCGACCCGAGCTCTGCCAGGTGCCTCCGTCCAGCCGAGGGTGGTGCGAGGGGCACTACGCCACAGACCTCACCGACGGATGGGTTGCCCTGACCGATCCGGCCGCGCGGGTCGGGGTCGGCCTCGCGTTTCCGCGGGAGGTGTTCCCCGTGCTCTGGTGCTGGATGGTGTACGGGGGATGGCGGGGGCACTACCATGTCGCGCTGGAGCCCTGGACGGGCTGGCCGCACCAGCTGGACAAGGCGGTGGCGGTCGGCCGGCACCGGACGCTGCAGCCGGGCGAGTCCCTGGAGTGCGAGACGCTGGCCGTCCTGTACAGCGGCCTCGCGTCGGTGTCGGCGATCGGCGCGGACGGGAGCGTGCGGGGCTAGTGTACTGAATCGACAACTTCGACGAACTTGATACCTGGGACACGAGTGGGTGGAGGGGAGTAGTGACCCGGGGCCTGACCGCCCGGCAGGGGGCGGGGGCCGAACCGTAATGGGGAGGAGACACCATGAGACATGCGTGGCGATGGCTCGGAGTGGGGCTCGGGATCGTGGCGCTGGTGGCGGTATGGGCAGGGCGACCGGCGATGGCCGCCGACCACGAGGGGCAGGTGGTGGTGTACACGGCGGCCCAGAGCACGATCGTGCAGGCGGTCGGGCCGATGTTCGAAAAGAAGACCGGGATCAAGGTGCAGTTCGTGGAGGGGGGCACCGGCGAGGTGCTGAAGCGGGCGGAGGCCGAGAAGGCGAACCCGCTGGGTGACGTGTTCTGGGCCCTGGCGGCCGAGCCGCTGGCGGCCAATGCCGACCTCTTGGATCCGTACACGGTGACCGAGGACGCCAAGATCGACGCCATCTACAAGAAGGGGATGGCCGGCGGCCGGGTGCAGCCGAACAACGTGACCCCGATGGTAATCGTGTACAACAAGAAGCTGGTCAGCGATGCCGACGCCCCCAAGACCTGGCGGGCGCTGGCCGACCCGAAGTGGAAAGACAAGATCGCCTACGCCGCGGCGGACAAGTCCGGGTCGTCCTACACCATCCTGGCCACCTTGCTCACCGTGTTCGGAGAGAACGACGCGGGCTGGAAGGTGGTCGAGGACATCATGAAGAACGCCAAGATCCTTCCCAGCTCCAGTCGGGTGCCCAAGGGCGTGGCCGACGGGGAGTATCACGCGGGCCTGACCTATGAGGACGCCGCCATGCGCCAGGTGGCCGGCGGCGCGCCGGTCGGCGTGGTCTACCCGCAGGACGGGACCTCCGTCCCGCCGGACGGGAATGCCCTGATCAAGGGGGCGAAGCACCCCAAGGCGGCCAGGCTGTTCCTCGACTACGCCGTGTCGAAGGAGGTCATGGAGCTCCTGGCGGAGAAGTTCTCCCTCCGCTCGGCCCGGACGGACGTGAACCCGCCCAAGGGCTTCGCGCCGCTTTCCGAGATCAAGGCCGTGGCCTACGACATGGAGTGGGCCGGGAAGAACTACGCGGCCTTGGTCAAGAAGTGGCAGGACATCATCGTCCGCGTGAAATAGCAGAAGAACTGCAGGGGAGCAGGGGGGTGAATGACCAATGACCAATGACCAATGACGAATGACCGATGCGGATTCGACCCCATTGGTCATTGGGATTTGGTCATTGGTCATTTCTAGTATGATCACGAGTGG
>JBGPQZ010000310.1:0-3504 GCA_041489335.1 Methylomirabilia bacterium | reverse complement strand
GGCGGCGTCGCCGTGGGCAACGTCCTCTCGTCCAGCGCCCCATTCTTCACGATCCCCTACGAGGTCTGGGTCCTGAAGCAGCGCCCCTCCCTCCAGACCGTCCTCGGCGCCGTCCTCACCGTGGCGGGCGTCGGTCTCCTGAACCTCTAGTGCACTTTTTCGGAGTGACAGTGTACCCTACCGCCGATTCGACGAGCCGGACATCCGGGAGGTGGCACGCGTCAGCCTCGAGATGGTCGGCGGCTGGGAGGTCCTCACGGCCCCCTCGGGCCGTGAGGGGCTGGCCCTGGCCGCGAGTACCAAGCCCGACGTGATCCTCCTGGACGTCATGATGCCGGATCTGGACGGAGTGGGCACCTTCCGGCTGCTCCAGGCGGATGAGGCCACCAGGCACATCCCGGTGATCCTTCTGACCGCCAAGGTGATGGCGGCGGACCGGCGCCAGTTGGCCGAGCTGGGGGTGACCGCGGTCCTGGCCAAACCCTTCGACCCGCTCACGCTGGGGAGCCGCATTGCGGAGATGCTGGGATGGCCCGCCGGCGCGGCGGCCTAGGGCTCTGCGCTCTCGGCGCGCTCTGGGGTGCGCCTCTTCGGTCGCGCGGCGGTTTACATCGGCCTTTGCGGTCGGTGGGCACTATGCGGTAAGAGGAAGCGGGCACGCTGCGCGTGCCGCGCCTCGGCAACGGGCACGGACGGGGGAGCAGGGGAATGCGGAATGCGGAATGCGCGAATGCGGAATTGAAGAACCGATGAAACTCCTTGGTGCACCGTTCATCGTCCGTCGTCTTTCTCTTAACGCGCCCACGCGTCACCTTTCGTCAATCCGCATTCCGCAATCCGCATTCCGAATTAGGGAGCCATGATGCCTGACCAGATCCACCCGGTCCTGGCCAAGGTGTGGCTGCAGTTCCGCGAGATGATCTTCCACCGCGTGGCGGTTCTCGAGGACGCGGCGAACGGGGCGAAACAGGGAGAGCTGGACGACGAGGTCCGCCAGTCGGCCATGCGGGAGGCGCACAAGCTGGCGGGCTCCCTGGGGACGTTCGGGCTCATGGAGGGCACGCGGATTGCCCGCGAGATCGAGCACTTCCTCGAGGATCCGGCCAACGCCTGGCCAGCCGCGACGCGGCAGTTCGTGGATCTCGTGGCGGCGCTGGATCGCGAACTCGCACCCCACCGCCCCGCGTAGGGAGAGTGTTGGGGAGCAGCGGGGCACGGGAGGCAGGGCTCTTTCATCCCCTGCAACATGCCGGGTTATCCCGGCGCACCCCCCGACTTCTTGACGCTCTCCACAAGTTCCGCGACGCCCCGCTACGCTAACCGCAGCCCCACCCGCTCCTCCTGCCAGATCCGCAGCCATGCGGAAAGAGCACCTCTGCAGACGCGATGCCCGTCCAGAAATCCGTCATCGCATAACACAGGGATTCTAATGGTTGTTAGTCGGATGCCACCCCCGCCACGCGCCCGCGCTTCCTAATGGCATGGTTGCTGCCCCTCTCCTTCTGCAGAAATGCGGAAATCAACTGGAGCGGGAGGGCAGCACATGGCACCGATCAGGGCAAATGCCAAGCGCACCAAGGACGGACAGCACGGAATCACGCCGCGAGTCGGCGCGAAGAGCCACCCCTTCAGCCTGGCCGGGGGCCTGCTCCTGGCCCTGCTCCTGCTCACCCTGTCGGCCTGTGCGACCACGGCGGCGACGTCCACGGTGGGATCGGGAGCCGGGTTTGAGCGGTACGGCGCGCAAGGCGCAGAGATCTAGATCGGCAATCGGCTCCAGGTGCAGAAGGAGTGCGAGAACCGGGGGGTGGCGCTCTACGCCAACGATACGAAGATCTACGGCTGCACCGACTTTGCCAGCCGGGTCATCGTCAGCGTCCCGGATCCCAAGGTCATCGAGCACGAGATGTGCCACTGGACCAAGTGGACGGCCAGCCACGAGGCGTGCCCCACGCCTGTGTTCGCCAGGCGCTAACCGCGACGAAGGGGCACCATCAGGCGGATCGACCTCGGCATTCCCGTTGGGCTTGTGATCGGGTTAGGGTAGCGGGGCGTCGCGGAGCTTGTGACGATCCAGTTTGCGGTACAGGCTGCGTTCCGAGATGCCGAGGAGCTTGGCGGCGGCGACGCGATTGCCCTGGGTCTGCTTCAGGGCATGAAGGATGGCCTGCCGCTCCAAGTCGATCAGCGCCGTTTCCCCGCGCCGCCAGTTCCTTGCCGGTACCGCTCTTTCCCAGGATGAGGATCGTCGCATCGCTGGGCGCCACGACCTCGATCAGACGGGTCAGCTCGCGGATCGGCGGACTCTCCCCGATAATCTGGGCCAGGCCCTGCCGCCGCGCCAACTCCCGTTGCAGACGCCGGTTCTCCCGCTGAAGATACCACTCCTCCAGGGCTCTCCCAACCAGATGGCGGAGCCGGTCGATGCTGACGGGCTTGGCTATATAACCGTAAGCGCCCAGCTTGGTCGCTTCCACCGCCGAATCCAGAGAGGAATAGGCGCTCATCAGATCAGGATGTCTTCGCTCAACTCCCGGCTGGCCGAATCGTCATCGGCTACCAGGATGTGCCATGCCGCGGCGTTGGCGCGGTGGCCCTCCACGATCGTGTGGGTACGTGGCGCCTCCGTTCGCCCCGACTGTCTGGCCCCCTCGGCGTTTTCCTGCAGCTCGCTCATCGAATCCTGACTCCAGACTGGCGAGAGCCCCTGTCGCCCGCCACGCGTGTCACCGCTTGCAAGGTCGCATTCCCCCGGAACCCTCCTGTGTTCTCCCGGGAGAACACCCACGCCTGGAAGGGGGCCAAGAATTGCTCAAATCTAACCCAGTTTCATCCGGCCTGCAAGCTACTAACCCAACACGCGTGATTCAACACCCTTGTGTCCAGGGAACCGGGTGCGGTACACTGTATGTTACGTTATTTTGTTATCGTGGTTGAGATGTTGTCCCTCGGCCCCGAGACGCCTCGGAAGCTCACCGAGGCCGCCGCGGCATTGCGGCAGATTTTGGAGAAAGGCCCCGCGTAATCCGGCAGCGCCGTGAGGCGTCAATGGTGACCTCCGCGTCACGCGTCACGCGTCACGTCTCGTGGAAGTCGCATGGCGACCCGTTAACCCATTTCCCGAGGGCGCGCTATGGGCGGCAAGGGTGAAGGCGTGAGAGATCGGCTGCTCGGGGTGTGGCAGTGGGTCCGGAACCGCTCCCAGATCATCCCGGGCGCCTCGGCGGTGGTCCTCGCCATCCTGTTCTTCCTCCAGCCGGGATTCATTCGAACCCTGGACTACAAGCTCCTGGACGAGCATTTCCGGCTGCGTGGCGGGCGTCCTCCCGCCGTCCCGATTCGGATCGTGGCGATCGACGACGCCAGCCTGGAGAAGGTGGGGCGCTGGCCGTGGCCCCGGACGACCCTGGCCCGCCTCTTCGTCAAGCTGGCTGAGGGAAAGCCGCGCGTGGTCGGCGTGGACGTGATCCTGACCGAGCCGGAGGTGAGCGCCGAGCAGCGCGT
>JBGPQZ010000309.1:0-3510 GCA_041489335.1 Methylomirabilia bacterium | reverse complement strand
TAGGTGCCGGCGGTCGTGAAGGTCCGGCCCTCGGCGAAGGCCTGGGCGGCGAGACCGGGCGGGTGCGTGGGCAGCGGGCGACGACTGGAGGCGACCAGCCGCAAGCCGCCCGGGCCGTCGGCGTACACCTCCAGCCAGCGGAGGGCCGGTCGAGCGGTCAGGATGTTGCGGATCTCCACCCCCAGGAGATCGTGCCTGCTCAGCTCTTCGACGGTGGAGATGCCGAAGGCGGCCTGGGAAGCGATCGCCGCCGCGCGCGCCCTGACGTCGTCCCGCAGCGCCCGGAGGGCGAACCATCCGTGGATGGTGCTGGCGACCAGGATGCTCCCGGTCACGAGACCGACCACCAGCGCCGTGATCTTGAAGCGAAGCGACCTCGGCTTCATCCGGCTACCCCTCGAGGGCGGGGACCCGCCCGCCATCATCTTAGCCGAACAACCCTCCCGGCGTCACTCCAACCTTGCGTCAGAAAGAGGGACGTAGTTCGGTTAATTCGGTTATTCGCAATTTCCGAAGGGAATTGGTCACCTTAAGGGTACTGGTGACCTGACCCCTTATTCGTCCGCCTTACGTATGGGTGCGCGGACTAGCGGGTTCTCTGTTACACCGAGAGCCCGGCCAGCGCGCGGCGCGGCCGAAGGTGTGGCGCAAGCGCGCCCGCCGGGCGGACTCTCAGTGGGGCGACGTGTCACCCCGCTCCTTGGCCCCGCTGGTGCCCACCTCGCCAGGCGGTCCTCGCCGTCGGGGCACAGGGGTCCTGTTCGGGACCCCCTACACCTCTTATCCTGGTTGTCGGGAGGAGATCAGGATGGAGGCACCAGGGATTGGAATCTATGACTACCGGACGTTCATCGCGGAGGAGCAGGCGGCCCGGGCGCTGATCGAGCGGCTCCGGTGGCCGGAGGGTGTCCGCTGCCCCCGCTGCGGAGCCGCGGAGCGCTGGCAGATGGCCGTCGGTATATCGAGATCCCGGCGAAGATCTTCGCCTGACCGAGTCCCAGGAGGCCGGGCGGGGTCCATCGAGCGAGGACCTAGGTGTCTCCGCAGTTCCCGACAGCCGAGGTCGATGAGCTTTCTGGCCACCTCGCGATACTTCATCGATGAGCGATCACGCTTTCGAACCAGATCGGTGCGTTCTGAGGGTCTTGTCGAATGTTGCCGGGAAACGGCTTGCCGAGATCCTCGTAGATCTCGATGACGGCCTGCAGGGCGTCGCGGACGTTGCCGACCGCCTCCTCCAACGTATCCCCCTCGGTCACCAGTTCGGGCAGGACCGGACTCGTCACGGTATACCCGCCTTCCGGCTGCGCGGTCAGGACAAGCGGCACCTTGAATACCTCTCCCATTCTTGACACCTCCCCAGATCCCGCCATCGGGGCCTGGATTGCCGTTACCGCTGCGGGTGTTCGTGTTCGAGCCGCACGCCATCATGAACGGTACCACACTTCCGCGAAAACGAGTAGCCCGATGCCGGATTGTGCGGGGGACGCCAATTGGAATTCGAGGATCCTGAGGGTGCTGCGCTCCTGGGGATGTCGTGGAGGACGCGGAAGATCTGGTCCGGACAGCCAAGCGCCCGAAACATAGCTGACCCGCGGCCCGCCAGGGAAGCTCGCCTTGGGCCTGAGCTCTTGGCCGCAAAAACTCGGGGGGTCCCGATGGTTTGGGACCCCCCGCGTAACACGTGAACCGTGGAGTGTGGAGCGGCTACTTCTCGCCCATCTCCTTCACCTTCACCTTGTCCTTCAGGTTGGCGTGGGCCGCCGCCAGGATGGCGATGGGAATCCGGTAGGGCGAGCAGCTCACGTAGTCCAACCCGATCTGGTGGCAGAAGATGACCGACGCCGGATCGCCGCCGTGCTCACCGCAGATGCCCAGCTCCAGGTCTTTGCGGGTCTTGCGGCCGCGCTCGATGCCCATCTTCATCATCTCGCCCACGCCCTCCTGGTCGATGGTGACGAAGGGGTCCTCCTTGTAGATCTTGTGCTCCACGTAGAGCGGGAGGAACTTCCCGGCGTCGTCGCGCGACAGGGCCAGGACCGTCTGGGTGAGGTCGTTGGTGCCGAAGGAGAAGAACTCCGCCTGGGACGCGATCTCCCCCGCCGCGATGCAGGCCCGCGGGATCTCGATCATGGTCCCGATCATGTGGCGCACCTTCACCCCGTATTTCTTCATGGTCTCCTGGGCCACGCGCGCCACGATCTCCTTCTGCATCTGGAACTCTTGGAGCGTGCCGACCAGCGGGATCATGACCTCGGGGAACGGGTTCTTGCCTTCCTTCCGGAGCTCGCAGGCGGCCTCGAAGATGGCCTGGGCCTGCATCTCGGTGATCTCGGGGTACTCGATCCCCAAGCGGCAGCCGCGGAAGCCCAGCATCGGGTTGAACTCGTGCAGGCTGTCCACCTTGGCCTTGATCCGCTCGGCGGGGATGCCGATCTTCTGCGACAGGTCCTGGATGTCCGCCTCGGTCTTGGGCAGGAACTCGTGGAGCGGCGGATCCAGTGTCCGGATGGTCACGGGGAGGTTCCCCATGATCCCCAGGATCCCCTTGAAGTCCTGCTTCTGCATGGGCAGGAGCTTGGCCAGGGCCTTCTTGCGGCCCTCCAGGTCGTTGGCCAGGATCATCTCGCGCACGGCGTCGATCCGGTCACCCTCGAAGAACATGTGCTCGGTCCGGCAGAGGCCGATGCCCTGGCCGCCGAACTGGATGGTGACCTGGGCGTCCTTGGGGGTGTCCGCATTGGCGCGCACGCAGATCTTGCGGAACTTGTTCGCCCACTCCATCAGGGTGGAGAAGTCGCCGGACAGCTCGGGCTGGATCAGCTTCGCCTCGCCCAGCAGGACGTCGCCGGTGCTGCCATCCAGGGTGATGTATTCGCCGCGCTGGACCTTGAGGTCCTTGGCGAAGAGGTAGCCGTGCTCCTCGTACACCGTGATGTCGCTGGAGCCGGCCACGCAGGGCTTGCCCATGCCGCGGGCCACCACGGCCGCGTGGGAGGTCATGCCGCCGCGGGCGGTCAGGATGCCCTGGGCCGCGTGCATGCCGCCGATGTCCTCGGGGGAGGTCTCCTGGCGCACCAGAACGACCCGCTCTCCCTTGGACGCCATCTCCTCGGCCTCGGCCGCGGTGAACACCACCTTGCCGACGGCCGCGCCCGGCGACGCCGGGAGGCCCTTGGCGATCTTCTGCGGCTTGGCGGCGGGATCCACGCGCGGGTGGAGGAGCTGGTCGAGCTGGCTCGGGGAGACGCGCAGGACGGCCTCCTCCTTGCTGATCAGCTTCTCCTTCACCAGGTCCACGGCGATCTTGACCGCCGCCGGCCCGGTGCGCTTGCCGTTCCGGGTCTGAAGCATGTAGAGCTTGCCTTCCTGAATGGTGAACTCAAAGTCCTGGACGTCCTTGTAGTGCCTCTCCAGACGGTTGGTCGTCTTGATCAATTCGGCGTAGATCCCGGGCATCTCTTTTTCCATATTGCGGATGGGTGAGGGAGTCCGGATGCCGGCCACGAC
>JBGPQZ010000308.1:0-3527 GCA_041489335.1 Methylomirabilia bacterium | reverse complement strand
CGAAAGACCTCGCTGATGCCAAGACCGTGGCCCGCATCCGCGGCCTCGGCTTCATCGGCCTCCTCGTCCAGGGCGCCCACCACCAGCCCCACCATCTCTCGATGGCCAGGGGTGAGGAGCTCGGGGCCCACGGACACTGAGCGCTCGGCGTCAAGGGCTTTCTCCCCGCTCCCCGGGAGGCCCGAGGCCCGCCTCGAAACGGAGGGTGACGGTGCCTCGCCCGGCCCGGCGCGTGCCGGTCTTCACAAGGGCGCAAGCATCTGCTTGACTTCTGACGGAGTCCCGTTTTAGTATTCGCCACTTCGTGCGACGGCATTCTTCTGTCCCGACCCACGGGATTCTGCCTCCCCGTAACGGATTCGGATGCGAGCGTGGCTCGCGCTAGCCGGGAAAGGGGGTGACAGCGGGCAACACAGGGCCCTGCCTCTGCTCTGGTCGAGACGCGAGGCGAGTTGCGATCTCGTTTTATCCTGTGAACCGCAAGGATTATGGGAGGATGCTGACATGGGAAGCCTTACCATCGTAGTTGCCATCGTGGCGGTTTGGGCCGGCTACAAGTTCTACGCGAGCGGCATCGATCGAGACGTGATCAGGGCCGATCCGAACAAGGCCACGCCGGCCAAGATGTACAACGACGGCGTGGACTTCATGCCGGCCAGCTCCGCCGTGCTGTTCGGCTACCAGTTCAAGTCCATCGCCGCCCTCGGGCCGATCGTGGGCCCGATCGTGGCCGTCCAGTGGGGTTGGCTGCCGGCCATTCTCTGGCTGCTCCTGGGTGTCTTTTTCATCGGCTGGGTCCAGGACTACGCCTCGGCGGTCATGGCCATGCGGAACGACGGCCTGACCATGGGCGGCCTGAGCTACAAGCTCATCTCCCCGCGCGCCCGGACGATCCTTCTCTCTTTCCTTTACTTCTACCTGCTCCTGATCATGGGGGCCTTCGGCGCCATCTCGGCGGGGCTCTTCTCCAACCCCAAGGTACCCTTCGGGTTCATCATCCTCACCCTGGCGGGCGTCCTCTCCGGCCAGATGACCTACAAGTGGCGCAAGGACCTCGTGTTCACGACGGTGGTCACCGTGGGCCTCGCCGTCATCGGCATCTGGCTGGGCACCACAGGTCCCTTCCAGAGCATCGTGGATGTGATCAACGGCGGGAAGGACTCCTTCGTCCTGTTCGCCACGCCGTACGGACCCATGAAATGGTCGGTGTTCTTCTGGGGGATCGTGGTCCTGTTCTTCTGCTACCTGGGCTCGGTGCTCCCCATCTGGCGCTTCGCCCAGCCGGTCAACTACGTCGCCTTCTGGCTGGTCCTCTTCGGGATCCTGGGCGCGATCGTCGGGATCTTCCTCACGACGCCGGGCTTCGGGGACTTCCCCGCCTTCACGGGCTTCTACGTCAAGGGCATCATCGCACCGGGCGTGGACACGCCGCTCTGGCCGATCCTCTTCATCACCATCGCCTGCGGCGCGATCTCGGGCTGGCACAGCCTGGTTTCCACCTCCGGCACGGCACGCCAGCTTGAAAAGGAGACGGACGCCCTGCCCGTGGGCGCCGGAGCCATGTTCACAGAAGGCGTCCTGGCCGTGCTCTCGGTCGTCTTCGCCGTCACCGCCTTCGGCGGCTTCAAGGGCTACATGGAGGTGCTCACCAAGGGCGGCGGCCCGGCCGCCGTGTTCGCCCGCGGAATGGCCGAGTACCTGAACGTGCTCTGGATCCCGAAGGACTTCGGCCTCGCCTTCGGCTCGGCCTTCCTCGTGATCATGGCCCTCACCGTGATGCAACTGGTCCTCCGCTTCATGCGCGTGGCCAGCTCCGAGCTGCTGGGGAATGCGATCCCGGCGTTCCGCAACGTCCACTTCGGCACGATCGTGGGCGTAGTGCTCACCCTGGTGCTGATGTGGACCGGGTTCTGGTCGCGGATCTGGATCCTCTTCGGCGGCTCCAACCAGCTCTTCGCCAGCCTGGCCCTGGTCCTGATCACGATCTGGCTGGCCCAGACCGGGAAGTCCTATCAGTGGGCCATGTGGCCGGCCCTCTTCATGTACATCTCCACGGTGGCGGGCCTGATCGTGACCGCCTATGTCTCCTTCCAGGCCGCGTTCACGCCGGGACTGAAGGCCGCCTTCGTGTTCGGGAACTTGGTGGCGGCGGCCATAGGCTTCGCCCTGGTGATCCTGGCCTTGTTCCTGGCGTGGGATGCCCTGCAGGCCTTCAACCGGGTCCGCGGCGGCATGCAGCCCGCTACGGCCAAGGCCTAGCCGGTTCGCGCAAGACCACCACGGGCAGGGACTCTCCCTGCCCGTGGTTTTTTTTGGAGGAGGATCATGCGACCGGTCAGCGTGGATGTCGTGGCGCCGGTGCTGAGCGGGTTCTACTCAGGACCTGGGCGGCCGGCGCGGGCTGGCTCGTCGCAGGCCCGCGGGGGCGGGGGCGGCCTCGCGCTCGAGGAGCTCCGCGCAGCCGAGGCAATGCGCGGCCTCGGGCACGGCCCGCAGGCGCTTCTGCGGAATCGCCTCGCCGCAGATGTCGCACAGCCCGTAGGTTCCTTCCCGGGCTTTCTCCTGCGCGCGAGACAGCGCTTTGAGTCGGCTCACCAGAATCTCGCGCGTGGCCAGCGTTTCCGTCTTGGCCATGGCGTCTTGCACCGCCTCCAGCGCGTCCGCCCGGGGGGTGTTGTCGCCCGTCTCCAGCGCGCGCTCGCGCAGGGCGGCCTGACGATCAAGCGTCGCCAGGCGCTCGCGCGTCCGCTGCGCTTCCGCGTGGATCCGGTCGCTCCGCCCGCCGCCCGGACGGGGGTCACGGCTCTTGCGCGGCATGGCCGTCGCTCCTTTCCGAGATGGAAGCCCCACAAGCGGAAAGGTCTCGCGCGCCGGATCGGCGCAAGACGTCTCGATCTGCGGATTCGTGGTCGTCCGGCGGCGGGCCGGACCGCCTGATCCGGGGCGATCGTCCTGACGGCCCCGCCGCGTCGTGCCTGATCTACTCCCCTCTCGGGCGCGGAGGATAGCCGAACGGGCGATGGGCGTCAAGGAGAGGGTGCTGGAGTGGTGCTGGAGAGGGTGCTGGCTCACGCGATCAGGCCGGCGAGGTCGATGCCGGTAAGGAGGCTCGGCGCACCCGCGAGCGGCCGGCCGTCCATCTCCGCTCCTTCTGACAACCGGAGCAAGCTACAGCCAGGCTCGCGCCGGCCATTGCCTGGTCGGTGCAAGATCGCAAGGTTGGGCACATTGTACCGGATTGGGGAGGCGCTCGGCGTCGGCCGTGGGGATGGAGACCCCGAGAGGAAAGGCCGGGGCCAGCCGGTGAGATTAGTCGCCGAGGATCTGCTTGCATTGAGAGTCGATCCCCTCGCTCGCGGCCTCCCGGCGGGGAGAGGGTGCGACTATTCGTCCCCTTGAACCATGCGTAGGGGGACGGGGTGAGGGGCGAAACGGGGCCGATGGGCAACTCGCGGCGCGCCGCCGCTAGGGCCGGCCGGTGATCTTCTGGACGGTCGAGTCCCACAGGTACCCGGCGATCAGGGCGG
>JBGPQZ010000307.1:0-3544 GCA_041489335.1 Methylomirabilia bacterium | reverse complement strand
GGATGTCCGTATAGATGACGGCGGCGAGCGGCAGCCCGCTCACCTTCCGGGCGAAGTCCGTGGCCCGAATCGTCGTGGCCTCGGCCCAGCCGGCAACCGCCAGCAGGCCCGCTCGGGCGTCCAGCCCCAGGGCCACCCGTCCCGGAAAGCACGCACAGGCCGCCTCGAGAAACCCCGGATCCCGGATGGCCGCCGTCCCCAGGACGGCCACCTTGGCGCCCAGGTCCAGCACGGCCCGCACGGCCTCGAGGCACCGGAGGCCGCCGCCCACCTCGGCCGGGATCGCGATGGCCCGAAAGATCGCCGCCAGCGCGGCCCGGTTCGACGGCGAGCCGCCCAGGGCCCCGTCCAGGTCCACCAGGTGCAGGCGCGTCGCGCCCCGCCGCTGCCACTCGGACGCCACGGCCGCGGGATCGCCCGCGTAGCGCGTCTCGCGCGCGGGGTCTCCCTGCCTGAGCCTGACGACCTTCCCCCCGCGTAGATCAATCGCCGGAATGATCTCCATGCGCCTCGTCCCAGTCGCCCGGTTGCCCGGTTGCCTGACTGCCGTTCCACCCCTACCGCGCCAGCGCGGCGAAGTTCTTGAGGAGCGCCTGGCCCACGGCCTGACTCTTCTCCGGGTGAAACTGCGTGGCGAAGAGATTGTCGCGCCAGATCACCGAGGTGAAACGGACCCCGTACTCGGTGGTCCCCGCGGTGACCGTCGCGTCCGCCGGCTCGACGTAGTAGGAATGGACGAAATAGAAGTAGGGCTCCTCGGGCAGGCCGGAAAAGATGGGCGCCGGCCGCTCGATCCGCACCCGGTTCCAGCCCATGTGCGGGACCTTCAACCGCCCGCCCTGGTCCGCCAGGTCGGGCGCGAACCGCCGCACCCGGCCCGGCAAGAGGTTCATGCCCGCGTGCCGCCCGAACTCCTCGCTCTCCGAGAAGAGGAAGTGCAGGCCCAGGCAGATGCCGAGGACGGGCTTCCCCCGCTCGATCTCGCGCCCGAGGGCCTCCACGAAACCCTGCGCGGTGAGCTTGGCGATGCCGTCGGCAAACGCCCCCACGCCGGGGAGGACGATGCCGGCCGCCTCGGCGAGCCGGCGCGGATCGTCCACCACCTCGGCCGCCGTCCCGAGCCGCGCGAACGCCTTCTCGACGCTCCTGAGATTGGCGATCCCCGAGTCAATGATCGCGATCATGTGAGGCTTCCCTTGGTCGAGGGGATCACGCCTGGGAGCCGCGGGTCCAAGCTGGTGGCCTGATCCAGCGCGCGACCCAACGCCTTGAAGAGGGCCTCCACCATGTGGTGCAGGTTCTCCCCGTACTCCACCTGGACGTGGACGGTGGCCCGCAGATGGTTCGTCAACCCCAGGAAGAATTCCCGGACCAGATCGGCATCGAACTCCCCGATCCGGCCGCCCTTGATCTGCGGGGCCTGGAAGACCAGGTAGGGGCGCCCGCTCAGGTCCACGACCAGAGAGGCCAGCGCCTCGTCCATGGGCACCCTGGCCGCGCCGTACCGGACGATCCCCGCCTTGTCCCCCACGGCCTGCGCGAAGGCATCCCCCAGCGCGATGCCGACGTCCTCGACCGTGTGATGGAGGTCCACCGTCAGGTCCCCTCGGGCCTCCACGCTCAGGTCGAAGCGGCCGTGGCGCGCCACGGCCGAGAGCATGTGGTCCAGGAACGGGATGCCCGTCGCGACCTCGTGCGTGCCGCGGCCGTCCAGGTTCAGGCTGATCCGAATGTCGGTTTCCGTCGTCGTGCGCACGACGGTGGCAGAGCGGCTCATGTCACCTCCCCGACTCGAGTACGGCGCGGAGCGCCGCCAGAAACGCATCGTTCTCCTCGGGAGATCCCAGCGTGACCCGGAGGCAATCCGAGAGGAAGGGGGCGCGCGAGAAGTTGCGCACCAGGACGCCCCGCGCGAGGAGTCCTTGATGCACCGCATCCCCGGGCAGGCGCGTGCGCATGAGAAAGAAGTTCGCCTGACTCGGGAAGATCGTCACCCCCGCCAGATCCCGCAGGGCGCGGAGCACCCGCTCGCGCTCCTTCACGATCACCGCAGCGTTCCGCCGGACGACGTCCCCGTGCCGGAGTACCACGCGGGCTGCCGCCCGGCTCAGAGCGTTCACGTTGTACGGCCCCCGCACCTTGTTGATTTCCTCCACCAGGGGGGCGCTCGCGGCCAGCATCCCCAGGCGAATGCCCGCCAGCCCGACCTTGGAGAGCGTGCGCAGGATGACCAGGTTGGGCAGCTCCGCCAGGCGGGGCAGGACGGTGCGTCCCGAATAGTGGTAGTAGGCCTCGTCCACCACGACCAGCGCCTGCGCCTCTTCCCCGTTGCAGGCGCGGACGATCGTGAGCACGGCCGCCTCGTCCAGCAGCCCGCCGGTCGGATTGTTGGGCCAGGCCAGGAAGACCAGGCGCGGCTGTTCGTTCCGGATGGCGGCCAGGAAGACGCCTGTGTCGAGCGCGTACTCGCCGTCCAAGGGGACGCCCACGTAGCGGAGCCCGAGCGCGCGGGCCCCGAGCTCGTACATCACGAACGTCGGGACCGGGGTGAGCACCGTGACGCCGGGACCCGCCACCGCCAGGAGCAGGAGCTGGATGGCCTCGTCCGATCCGTTGGTGGCCAGGACCTGAGCCGGCCGGAGGCCCATCTCCTGAGCCAGGAGGCGGCGCAGCTCGCGCGCCTCCGGATCGGGGTAGCGGTGCAGCTCCACGTCGGAGAGCGCCGCGCGGAGCTCGTCGGCGATGGCGCCGCGGATCGCCTCGCCCAGCGCGAACGGGCTCTCGTTGGCGTCCAGCTTCACCCGACGGCCCGGCGCGAAATCGAGCCCGGCCTGATAGGCCTGGAGGGCACGCACCTCGGGGCGGATGAGGCTGCGGGGATCGAAGGTCATGGGGCCTCCGTGCGCATGGTGATGGAGCGGGCATGGGCCTCCAGCCCCTCCAGCCGCGCCAGGAGTGCGATCGGCTCGCGCCACGCCCGCAGAGCCTCAGGCGTCAAGGCGAGGAGCGAGGTCCGCTTCTGGAAGTCCTCGACCGAGAGGGGCGAGCAGAAGCGCGCCGTGCCCGCGGTGGGCAGGACGTGATTCGGCCCGGCCAGGTAGTCCCCCGCCACCGCGGGGGTGTGGGCTCCCAGGAACACGGCGCCCGCGTTCCGCACGGCGGGGAGGAGGGCCCAGGGGTCGGCCACCGCGAGCTCGAGGTGCTCGGGCGCGATCCGGTTGGCGAGGGCGACGGCGGCAGCGAGGTCCGCCACGACGATCACCGCTCCGAACCGGTCCAGCGCGCGGGCCGCCAGGTCGCGGCGGGGGAGGAGGGAAAGCTGCCGGTCCGCCTCGTCCGCGACCGCGCGGGCGAGGTCGGGCGCGGGTGTCACGCAGACGGCGGAGGCCAGCGGGTCGTGCTCCGCCTGGGCCAGGAGGTCGGCGGCGACCCAACGCGCTTTCGCCGTCTCGTCGGCCACCACCAGGACCTCGCTGGGGCCCGCCACCATGTCGATCCCCACGACCCCGAAGACCAGGCGCTTGGCCGTGGCCACGTAGATGTT
>JBGPQZ010000306.1:0-3551 GCA_041489335.1 Methylomirabilia bacterium | reverse complement strand
GCGCCAGCAGGCAATCGGCCACCAGGGCGTTGTCCTCGGCCGTTCGGACATCCTCGAGCGGCGTCCCGTCGGCCCGCCGGGGGACCAGCAGGCTGGCCTCGTCGAAGCGGATCCGGCCGCGCGGGATGCCGAAGTCGCGGCAGAAGCGATGGAACCAGCCGGTGCGCGGGTGAAGGAGGGTCCGCCGGACGCGCTCGGCGCCGAGGCGGGTCGTGACCACGCGGATCTCACGAACCGGGATCGGCTCCGGACGCGCGACCAAGCCGTAGAGGGTTTCCGAGATGACTTGCGGACTCAGGCCGGCGACGGACACAAGGATAACGGGGCGGGCCGCGGCGTCGGACTGCTGTTCGGCGTCTCGTGTCCGAGGAGGGACAGGGCCTGTGGCCGGAGAGCGGGACTGGTCGTGCACCGGGCTGCCCAGACGGTGGACCCCTCGGGCACCTCCCGAGAGATCCGCAAGCGTTGACGAGCCGGTCGACCGTGGATCCCGAAGTGCAAGAGCGTGGCTACTCTCTCATGGCCGCCGCCGGCAAGTCAAGTCACCAAAGATTCATGCAAAATAATCCTTGACACTCCCCTCCTCTGCGGCTATCCTTCGCGAGGCTCGGTAGTCAATATGCCGTTGGTTGATTCCGCAGGGAAGCACCGCAGGGGCAGCAGACACCGCTCCTGCGGTTTTTTGTTTCCCGGGGAGCCCGCCTCATGGTGAGGGGGACCCCAATCTTCATGAAGGAGGTAGCAGCAGTGCGCAGCAAAGGTACGGTCAAGTGGTTCAACGATGCGAAGGGATTTGGGTTCATCGAGCGGCCGGACGGCGAGGACGTGTTCGTTCACTACTCCGCCATTCAGGCTGACGGCTTCAAGACCCTGAACGAGGGACAGGCTGTCGAGTTCGACGTGGTGAAGGGCCCCAAGGGCCTGCAGGCCGCGAACGTTACTCGGGCCGCCTAACGGGCGCATCCGACAAGCAAAAAGGCCCCCGGGGGTTTCCCCCGGGGGCCTTTTTGCGTCACGCTGGATCGTCTCAGGCGGCCTCGGAGAGCTTCTTCCCGCAGCCCGGGCAGAACCCCGCGTCCGCGGGGACGCTCTTCCCGCACTGGGGGCAGGACTTCTCCGCCGAGCCGGGCACCTGCCCCTTCGGCTCCGGCGGCTCCGGCTCCTTCTTGTCCCCTGCCTCCTTGAACCCCTTGATCGCCTTCCCCAGCGAACTCCCGATCTCCGGCAACCGGCTCGCGCCGAAGACCAGCAGGGCAATGACCAGGATCACCAGGAGTTCCGGCATGCCGAGCCCGAACATGATTCCCCCTTTCGGCCCGCCTTTGGCGGGCCCCTCAATTCCTGCTTATGCTACCACTCCCGGCCGGAGCGTTGTCAAGTGAATACCCACGGGGCCGTCGGGGCCGTCGGGGCTCGGCCTCAGGCGCCGAGCATCATCTCGCGGTAGATGGCGGCCGCCTTGACCACCTGCTGGATCTCCACGCACTCGGTGCTGGTGTGGGCCTGCGCGATCTGGCCGGGCCCCAGGACCACGCACGGCGTTCCGGCGGCGGCGAGCGGCCCGGCGTCCGTGCCGTACGGGACCCCGCGCAGGGGGTGCCGCCCGTCGATGCGCTGAACCGCCTCCTGGGCGAGCCGGACGACGGCGGCCTCCGGCGGCGTCTCCAGGCTGCCGTTCTCCAGGTACGGCTGCTCGATGGTCACGGCCAGGTCCGGCACCCCGGGGGCCAGATCGGCCAGCACCGCCTCGACCTCCGCGCGGATCCCGGCCCACGTCTCCCCCGGCAAGAAGCGGCGATCCACGTCGATGGTGCAGCGGTCCGGGACCACGTTCGCCGAGAGCCCGCCCTCGATCCGGCCCACGCTCAAGGTGGGCGCGCCCAGGAGCGGGTGGCTGCGCCGCGCGAGCCCGGGGATGAGGCGCTCTTCCAGCGCGCGGACGACGTGGGCCATCAGGCCGATGGCGTTCCGCCCCAGCTCCGGATTGGCGCTGTGGGCCGACTTGCCGACCGTCGTCATCCGCCAGCGCAGAACTCCCTTGTGGGCGACGACCACATCCAGCCCCGTGGGCTCGCCGATCACCGCGCCGTCCGCCCGGAACCCCGAGGCGGCCAGGTGGCGGGCTCCCTCCAGCCCGATCTCCTCCCCCATGAGGAAGGCCAGCGAGATCTGCGCCGCCCGCTCGGGCACCGCCAGGATGCTTCCGAAGGCCAGGCACATCGCTGCCAGGGAGGCCTTGGTGTCGCAGGCGCCGCGCCCGTAGAGGCGCTCGCCGTCCAGCCGCGGGACAAACGGGTCCGCCTGATCGTGCGCGGGCGACACCGTGTCCGTGTGCGCCTCGAACAGGAGGTGCCGCCCCCCCGGCCGTCCGGGCCGCGTGGCCAGGATGTTCGGCCGTCCGGGCTGCACCTCCACGACGCTCGGTGTGAGGCCGAGCCCCCGCAGCCGCTCGGTGAGAAACCGGGCGATCTCCTGCTCGCCCGTGCCGCTCCCCATGCGCGGATTCACGCTGGGGATTCGCACGAGATCGGACAGCAGCAGGACGACGTCTCCCCGATCAATCGCCGACACGCCTTCTTTCCGCTTGGCGTCTTGGCGGTTCAGGCGAGCCGTTGCCCGCCGTCCACCGCCAGGACGTCCCCGGTGACGAAGTCGTTCTCGATGAGGTAGAGGACGGCCCGCACCACGTCCTCGGGCGTCCCCAGGCGCCGGAGCGGGATGCGCCGGGTCGCCGCCTCCCGCTCCGCAGGAGACGCACCCTCCGGCAAGAGCATCGTCCCCAGCGCCACGGCGTTGACCTGGACCGACGGCGCCAGGGCCTTGGCCAGGCCCGTCGTGAGGGCCAGGAGGCCCGCCTTGGACACCGAGTAGGGCAGGTATTCCGTCCACACCCGGAGCCCGGCGATGTCCGCCAGGTTCACGATCTTTCCCCGCCCCTGGCGCTGCATGATCGGCGCCACGTGACAGCAGAGGAGGAACGGCGCGCGCAGGTTCACCGCCATGACCTGGTCCCAGTCCGCGGCCGCGACGCTGCCGAGCGGCGTCCGGGGGAAGACGGCCGCGCTGTTCACGAGGATCTCGATCCGGCCGAAGGCGGTCATGGCCACATCGACGACGTGCTGGATGTCCGCAGCATTCGCCAGATCCCCGCGCACGGCCACGGGCTTGCCGCCCAGTCTCTTCGCCGCCGCCAGGACTTCTTGCGCCTCGCGCTCCGACTCCCGGTAGTGGATGACCAGCTCGGCGCCGCGCTCGGCCAGGGCCAGGGCGATGCTCCGCCCCAGGCGCCTCGCCCCCCCCGTCACCAGCGCGACCTTCCCCTCAATCTCCATGAGACACCCGAATGAGATTCGTCTCGTCCCCGCTCTCGCTCTTTACCTGATCCACTGAATCGGCGTAATCTGCGGATCGCTGTGTCCCGAGCCCCCGTAGCGGCCGCCCCGGCGATGGCCCGCCCCGCCGGCGCGGGGGAGGATTCTACTCCACCTGACCGCGCAGCCCCAAACACCAAATCCGCCTTGGCCGGTCCCGCGCCCACCCCAAACAGAAAG
>JBGPQZ010000305.1:0-3585 GCA_041489335.1 Methylomirabilia bacterium | reverse complement strand
GGCCCTGCCCCGCTCAGGAAGCACGCCAGCGCCCCGGCGCGCCCCCCCTCCGCCAGCACCTCGGGCATGCCCGGCACCAGTGGCGCCCGGTAGGGTTGGTGCAGCCGGTCCTGCACCGCCTCGCGCAGGAGGTCCAGCCGACCCGACTGCATGGCGGCCAGGAAGAGGGCCACGCGCCCGACGTTGAAGACCGCGTCCGCCCACGGCACGCTGGGTGGCAAGGCCTGACGCGCCTTGGCCGTCGCCAGCCGGAAGTCGGGGATCACGGCCACGGCGGAGAGCGCCTCGGGCACGGGGAGCTTAACGCAGCAGACCTTCCCCTCCACCAGCGTGGCCACCGTCAGGCCGCCCAGCAGGGCGGGCGTGATGTTGTCCGGGTGGCCTTCCAGCGGTAGGGCGAGGCCCAGGAGCTCCTCCGGCGGGAGCCAGGCACCCGCCAGTGCCGCGGCGGCGGCCACGCCCCCGATGGCAGCCGCCGAGCTGCTGCCGAGTCCCCGGCTCAGGGGAATGCGATTCACCATCCGAATGTGGACCCCGCTCGCCCGGACGCCGAGCCTCTTCAGGATAGAGGTGACGGCGCGGCCGACCAGGTTGCGTTCGCCCAAGGCTTGGAGCTTCTCCGCCCCTTCCCCCTCCACCTCCATCGTCACGCCGCTCCCGCCCAGTTCCACTTCGATCTCGTTGTAGAGCCCGAGGGCCATCCCCAGGGCATCGAAGCCCGGCCCGAGATTGGCCGTCGTCGCCGGCACTCGGACCCGCACAGCGCGTCCCGCAGACATGGGTGTCTCCTTTTCCAACGCGCACCGGTTCGCGGCCCGTGCCCCGAATGGACACGCCATCCCTCGGCATGGGCCCAATGCCCCTTGTATAACCCAGACGGGTGATGTCCCGCAAGCCCTCTGCCGGATAAGGCGCGACGATTTCGGTTTGTCCTCTCGCCTGGAGAGGCTTGACTTCCGTAGACGCGAGGGCTATAAAGCGCCGACGGAGGTGCACATGGCATTCACAAAGCGACTGGCCTTCATCGGCGGCGGGAACATGGCCGAGGCCCTGCTGCGGGGGATTCTCACGTCCAAGCGCGTGCGCCCGGACGAGGTCCTCGCCACGGATATCCGGGAGGACCGGCTGGCCTATCTACGGACCACCTACCACATCGAGACGTCCACCAGCAATGCCGACGCGGCCGGGGCGGCCGAGACCGTCCTCCTGGCCGTCAAGCCGCAGGTCATGAGCCGGGCGCTGGACGATCTCCGCAAGGTCGTCACCGAGCAGCAACTCCTGATCTCCATCGCCGCCGGGATCTCCACCGCGTCGATCGGCGAGGCCTTTCTTCGGCCGATGCGCATCGTGCGCGTGATGCCCAATACGCCGGCCCTGGTCCTCGAGGGTGTGAGCGCGCTGGCGCGCGGGGCGCACGCCACCCCGCAGGACCTGGACACGGCCCGCTCCCTCTTCGAGGCGGTGGGCACGGTCGTCGTCGTGGACGAGCCGTTGATGGACGCCGTCACCGGCCTCTCGGGGAGCGGACCGGCCTACGTCTTTCTCGTCATCGAAGCCCTTTCGGACGCGGGGGTGAAGCTGGGCCTCCCACGCAACGTGGCCCTCTCCCTGGCGGCCCAGACCGTCCGCGGGGCCGCCCGCATGGTCCTGGAGACGGGGAAGCATCCGGGCGAGTTGAAGGACATGGTCACCTCGCCCGGGGGAACGACCATCGCCGGCCTGCACGCCTTGGAGCAGGCCGCCGTGCGGGCCGCCTTCGTGAACGCCGTAGAGGCGGCTACCGTGCGCTCCCGGGAACTGGGCAAGCAGTGACGGCTGTTTCCCGATTCCAGGCAGTTCCCATGCGAAAGGATTGATAATGTTCGTCATGGGCAATCTCCTCGGCGCGATCGCGCGCGTCCTGGACATCGTGCTCACGGCGTACTACTGGATCATCATCGTGCGCGCCCTCCTCTCTTGGGTGAATCCCGATCCCCGGAACCCCGTGGTGCAGTTCCTCAATCGCGTCACCGAACCGGTCCTGGTGCCGATCCGCCGTCGCCTGCCGCCGTGGCGGACCGGCGTGGACCTCTCCCCCCTCGTGGCGATCCTGGGCGTGATCTTTGTCCAGTATTTCTTGGTGGCTACCCTACGGGAGCTAGCCTGGAGGATGCGCTGATGGAACTCTCCCCGCTCGAGATCACCCAGCGCGAGTTCGGCCGCAAGTGGCGTGGCCTGGATCCGGAAGAGGTGCACACCTTCCTCGAGCAGATCTCCGAGGAGATGACGCGCCTGCTCCAGCAGACCAGCGAGCAGGCGGCACAGATTCAGCGGCTGGAGGCCCAGGTGAAGAGCCACCAGGAGCGCGAGGACTCTCTCCGCAACACCCTGGTGACGGCGCAGAAGATGACGGAGGAGATCAAGGCCAACGCCAAGCGCGAGGCAGACCTCCTCATGAAGGAGACGGAGCTGCGGGCGGAGAAGCTGCTGGAGGCGGCCCACCAGAAGCTGGCCCAGGTCCAAGCCGAGATCGCCGAGCTGAAGCGCCAGCGGGATCTCTTCACGTCGAAGCTTCGCGGCCTCCTCAAGACCCACCTGGAGCTGCTCGAGATCCAGCCGGAGCGCCCACCCGCGCCCGGGAAGTGAAAGGCGACCCTCCGGGCATCCGGCAGGACGGACCGGATGTCCTGCTCACGCTGGTTGTCCATCCGCGCGCCGCGCGGAACCAGCTCGTCTTTCAGCCGCCGGATCGCTGGCTCCTCCGCCTGAGTGCCCCGCCTGTGGGCGGCGCGGCCAACGCCGCGTGTTGCACCTTCCTGGCGGATCTCCTCGACCTTCCCAAGTCCCGCCTCACGATCGTTCGCGGAGAAAGTAGCCGGCACAAGCAGGTCCGCATCTGGAACGCCGATCTTACGCAAATCCTCGCCCGCCTCCATTCCGGCAAGAAGAACCTCTCCTGAAACCACAGATTTCGGATTACGCAGATTCACGGGAAGGAAAGAACCCGGGGGAGATTCATCCACAGATTCCAGGGGGGGAAACCCGTTCGGGAGTAATCTGTGAAATCTGCGCAATCTGCGGATACGTGATCCCCGGCGGGGATCTGCGGGTTGGAGAGGCTAGCGGAGGACCTGGAACTCGAAGCGGCCGGGGGTGCTCTTGCCGCCCACGAAAAACGAGGCCAACTCGAGGTGGAGGTGCTTGGCCTCGGGGGGAAGCGTGGGGAAGAGGAGGATCCCTTCGCGCTGACCCCCGGGCTGGACGACGATGAACCGGCTGAACAGCGTTGCCTGCAGACTCCGGAGGCGCGGCTCGGGGTCCTCGGTCTCGGCGAGCCGCATGTAAAGCTCTTCGTACGGCACGGCGCGCTCGCGCTGGGCGTCCTGCGTGACCAGACCCGCCAGCCCCGGATCGAACTGGACCTCATCCCGGGTCAGATTGCGGAGTCGCAGCAGGAAGGCCGTCGGCGGGGCGTCTTTCCAGAGGTCCCGAGGCCACGGCGAGACCAGCCCGGGCCTCGACGCATAGTAGCTCTCGACCGCCTCCTGGGGCAGCCAGCGAACGGTGACCGACACTCCGCCCAATGAGGCGACGATGGCCTCTCCG
>JBGPQZ010000304.1:0-3605 GCA_041489335.1 Methylomirabilia bacterium | reverse complement strand
GGACGGCGCGGGCGGGAAAATATATGTGCCGCGCGCTATGTACTCTTTGAGAATGTCGTTCTGGATGGTACCGCGCAGTTGGCGCATGTCCGCGCCCTGGCGCTTCGCTACCGCAATGTACATCGCCAGCAAAACGCCCGCGGGCGCGTTGATGGTCATCGAAGTCGAAACCTCCTCGAGCGGGATCTCGGGATGCCCGGGGAGTATCCCTTCACGCGCGGCGTCCAGCCGACCATGTACCGCGGCCGGTTCTGGACCATGCGGCAGTACGCCGGCTTCGGCACGGCCGAGGAGACCAACCGCCGCTTCCGCTACCTGCTCCAGCAGGGTCAGACGGGCCTGTCGGTGGCCTTCGACTTGCCCACGCAGATGGGCTACGACTCCGACCATTCCATGGTCACGGGCGAGGTGGGGAAGGTCGGGGTGGCGGTGGACTCGCTGGCGGACCTGGAGACGCTCTTCCGCGAGATTCCCCTCGGCAAGGTCAGCACCTCCATGACCATCAACGCCACGGCCGCCATCCTCTTATCCATGTATATCGCCGTGGGCGAATTGCAGGGGGTCCCCCGGACGCAGCTCACCGGGACCATTCAAAATGATATCCTGAAGGAGTACGTGGCCCGGGGCACCTACATCTACCCCCCCGGCCCCTCCATGCGCCTGATCACCGACACCTTCGCCTTCTGCGCGGCGGAGCTCCCCAAGTGGAACAGCATCAGCATCAGCGGCTACCATATCCGGGAGGCGGGCTCCACGGCGGTGCAGGAGGTGGCCTTCACGCTGGCGGACGGCATCGCCTACGTGGAGGCGGCGATCAAGGCGGGCCTGTCGGTGGACAAGTTCGGCCCGCAGATCGCCTTCTTCTTCAACGCCCACAACCACCTCCTGGAAGAGGTGGCCAAGTTCCGCGCGGCCCGACGGCTATGGGCGAAGATCATGCGCGAGCGGTTTGCCGCCAAGGACCCGCGGGCCTGGATGCTCCGCTTCCACGCGCAGACCGCCGGCTCCACCCTCACGGCGCAACAGCCGGAGAACAACGTGGTGCGGGTGGCGATCCAGGCTCTGGCCGCCATCCTGGGCGGGGCGCAGTCGCTCCACACCAACTCCCGCGACGAGGCGCTGGGGCTCCCCACCGAGGAGGCCGTCCGCATCGCGCTCCGCAGCCAGCAGATCCTGGCCCACGAGAGCGGGGTGGCCGAGGTGGTGGATCCCTTCGGCGGCTCCTACGCCATCGAAGCCTTGACCGACACGATCGAGGCGGAGGCCCGGACCTACCTCGACAAGATCGACCGCATGGGCGGGATGCTCCGGGCCATCGAGGCCGGCTTTGTCCAGAAGGAGATCCAGGAAGCCGCCTACCAGGCCCAGCGGGCCCTGGAGGAGAAGCGGCAGGTCGTGGTGGGAGTCAACGAGTTCGTGAGCGAGGCGACGGCCAAGGTCCCCGTGTTCGTGGTGGACGACCGGCTGGAGGCCGAGCAGTGCGAGCGCCTCGCCGCCGTCAAGGCTCGCCGGGACGCGCGGCGGGTGCAGGCGGCCCTCGCGGCCCTCGCGGCCGCTGCCCGCGGCACCGAGAATCTCCTGCCCCCGATCCTCACGGCGGTGCGGGCCTACGCCACCGTCGGGGAGATCTGCGACGCCCTGCGAAATGTCTTCGGGGTGCACCAGGAGACGGTGGTTCTGTGAGGACAGCCGTTAGCCGTTAGCCAACGGCCAAGAGCCAACGGCCAACGGCAAAAGGCTTTTTCATTGACGCTGGCCCCGGGCCTCCAGTATGGTGACTCCCGCCACTCCTCTTTCCCTCTCCCCCACATCCAGAGGCTACGGGGGAGAGGGGGCGGGTGAGGGGGAGCGGAGTATAGAGCGGAGTATAGATAGGTGGGGAGGTTTTGTATGCTCAAAGGGACAATCGGACGCGGCCTCGCGGCCGCGACCATGATCCTCGTCGTCGCCTGGGCGGCCGGTCTCGCGCGGGCGCAGGAGCCGGCCTATGGGACGGCGGCGGGGGAGCTCGCCGAGCGGATCGCCGCCACCTTCCCGAAGGTCACCGGTCGGGTGATCGGGCTGGAGCGCGAGCGGGTGCTCCTGGATCTGGGGACGAAGGACCAGGTCATCTCCGGCCTGGAGCTGCAGGTCTACCGGGAGGGCGAGGAGTTCAAGCACCCCTTCACGGGACAGATCCTGGGGAAGCTGGACCGGGATGTCGGGCGCGTTCGGATCCTGGAGGTGCACCCGAACTTCTCGGTGGCCGAGGTCATTCAGCAGGCCGAGGGGACGATCGTCCAGCAGGGGGACCGGGTGCGGGTGACCTCGGCGCGGGTCATCATCGCCCTCCCGAACGTGGACGTGACCGACGTGGCGGGCACCAACACGCGCTCCGTGACGCGGGACCTCACCAACGCCCTGCTCAAGACCGGCCGGTTCGAGGTCATGGCCGACCAGCGCATCCGGGGCGCCCTGGCCGAGGAGAAGGTATCGGCCTCCGACCAGTTCGACAATCCGGCGGTCCTGCAGGCCCTCTGGAAGCGGCTCCGGGTCTCGGCCGTCCTCCTCGGCAAGCTGAGCCTGCAGGAGAAGACGGTTCGCTGGGACGTCCAGGTGCTCTCCACGGTCCGCGGGGACACCATCACCCTGGCGAGTGCGGAGGTCAAGGGGGTCGCCCCCAAGTTCGCCTCGGGCTCGAGCCGGTCCGCCTCCGGTGGATTCGCCGGTGGACGGGACGCACCGCGGATCGACCAGGTGGCGCTCCGCTCCCACGAGCTGCCCTTCCGGGGCCAGGTGATGGCGGTCGGAGAGCTGACGGGGGACGGGACGATGAAGCTGGCCGTCTCCGATGGACAGGGGGTGTTCGTCTACGATCTGGACAAGACGGGGATCAAGCCCGTCTGGAGCCTCCCCGGCACCCCGACCGACAACATCATCGCCCTGGACGCGGCCGACATCAACGGCAACGGCGTGGCCGAGATCTTCGTCACCAACTACACGACCCAGGGCCTTCGCTCCTACGTCCTGGAATACCAGAACGGCAAGTTCGTCAAGATCTGGGACCAGGTCTCGCTGCACTTCCGGGTGATCGAGGGGGTGACGACCGGCTCGTCGCAGTTGATTGCCCAGGCGGCGGGGAACGACAAGCCCTTCGACGGGCCGGTCCGGCGCTACGCCTGGCAGGGAAACCGGTACGTGCCCGGCGAGCCCCTGCCCCTCCCCAAGGCGCTCACGAGCATCAACGGGTTTATCCTGGCGGACCTGGATGGGGACGGGGCGCCGGAGATCCTGGCCCTGGACAAGCAGGACTACCTCCGCGTGTACGACCGGGGCGGCGGCGAGCTCTACCGGAGCGGCGACCACTTCGGCGGCTCGGAGCTGGTGCTGGAATTCGATCCCACCCGCTCGGGGCCGGCCTCGCGGGTGGGGATCCAGCCCGAGCAGATCATGCTGCAGAGCCGCATGTACTTCCAGGACATTCTCGGGGAGGGCAAGCGCCAGTTGATCGTGCCGCGCAATACGCCCTCGACCGGATACATCTTCAAGACGCGCCTGTACGACAAGGGGAAGATCTTCGGCCTGGCCTGGGACGGGATCGGCCTGCAGACGGCGTGGGAGACGCG
>JBGPQZ010000303.1:0-3632 GCA_041489335.1 Methylomirabilia bacterium | reverse complement strand
GGGCGATCTGAGCTACGGCCGCGCGGAACTGGCGCATGTCTTCCCTCGGGAGTTGCGTGTGACGCGAGGTGCCGAATCGCAGGCATCCTACTACAGTTCCCGCCGTAACTCAACCGCACCCGCCCCGGAGGACGGCCTCGAGGGCCCGCCGTGATCCGGATTCCGGACACACGGGAGGAGCGCCCTCAGGCGCAGAGCCTCCGCGCGACGAGCGCGACCTCGTCGGGCGCCGGCCAGGCGGCGCCACTCATTGCCCGGGCGAGGGCCACGCGATCTCCGAGGGGCTGCCACACGGCCGGGTCGGTCGGTCCGAAGACGGCCATCGTCGGCACGCCGAGGGCCGCGGCCAGGTGACTCACGCCGCTGTCGCTGCCGACGTAGAGGCGGCATTCGCAGAGGAGGGCGGCCGCTTGGGGGATCGGAAGCCCGGCGGCGTGGGCGGTGCGGAGGGAGAGGGGAAGCTGCGCGGCGAACTCGCGGCACGGTTCTGCATCGGCCGGCCCCTCCAGGAGGAGGACGGGGCGGTCGAGCCGTGCCGCCAGCGTGGCGAAGCGGCGTGCCGGCCAGCACTTCCGCCGGCCGCCGCTCCCCGGGTGGATGGCCACCGGCCGGGACAGGGGCCCCAGCCGTGCATCCAACCACCCGCGGGCCCACGGCAGAAGCCCTGACGGGGGACGGAGCCGTGGCGCGGGCAGATCGTCGGGGTTGATGGCGCCCTGCGCGATCGCTTGCGCGAAGTGCACCGCCGCGTGGGTGCCCTGCGCCGGTGCGATGGGCCACGTACGAACGGGTCCCGCGCAATGCCGGGTCGCATTCTGGGCGAAAGGGGAGGACGAATCCGCGCTGTAGAGGATGACGGCATCCGCTCCGGCGAAGAGGCCGGACGGGTCCGTCTCCAGCATCGAACCGAAGAGAGGCGCGAGGATCGGCGCATCGAACCGCACCAGCGTCAGGGGAAACGGGATCAGCGGCCGGAGAGCCTCCGCCCACTCGGAGCCGACCAGCGTGAGACGGACGCCCGGTAGTTGCCGCCGGAGGATCTGGAGCGCGGGCAGCAGGAGGATCGTGTCGCCCAGACCCCCCGACCGGACCAGCATGACGTGTGGTGCGGGCCGAGTTGCGGTCAGGGATGCGAGCACCTCGATGGGGCGGGCATGGTTCAGCGGATTCTTCGGTCCCATGGCTCGCAGCACTCCGGCTCCCGTAGCGCCTCTGTGCCAGGGAACATTCCTGTCTGCCTTCTTTGCACTCTCCTCTTCCCCCCTGTTTCACCGGGCAGAGGGAACGGCGAGGGGCTATTGCGCCAGGAGATCGAGCAGTTCGAAGACGATGCCCCTGGGGATGTCCGAGTCCTCGACGGCACACATGACGCACACGGTCGCCCGCCCGCCGTGAGAGGCGGGAGCGTGGAAGGCGCTCGCGGCGTAGCCCGGCCCCTCACCATCGTGGCCGAAGAGAGGGCCGTGGCGTGAGGCCGCGTCACCCATGAGTCCGAGGCCGTAGCCGCGGCGGACCCAGGGGGTCGGCGGCTCGTTCGGGACGGGGACGAGCGTGGTCATGTCGGCAAGCGTCTCGGCCGAAAGGAGAGCCCCTGCGAACAAGCAGTGGTAGAACTCCACGACGTCGCGCGGCGTCGAGGCGAGGACCCCATCGGACACCCAGCCGGGATGATAGACGCTGCGAACATCGATGGCCTCGCCCGTGGTGGTGACCAGCTTCGAATAGGCCGGCACCAGGGCGACGAGATCCTGGGTGGTCTCGGGGAAGAAGGTCTGGCGAAGGCCGAGGGGCTTGAGGATTCGCGCATCCAGGAGGCTCGCCAGCGGCTCGCCCGTCTCGCGCTCCAGGATGCGTCGGAGCAGCATGTAGCCCGGGCTTGAGGAGTCCCACCCCTGGCCTGGCGGGTAGGCGAGTCCCCTTTCGTAAGTCTGGGCCGCGAACTCGTCGAAGCTCCAGGGGCACGACGGGGAGCTGGCGAGCGATCGGTGGTAGGCTTCGAGCGTGCGGTAGTCCGGGATCCCGGCCGTGTGGTTGAGCAGCCTGCGAAGCGGGATCTCGTCTGCCCGGGGGATCCAGGGGAACCAGCGGGCGAGGGGCGCGTCGAGGCGGAGCCGCCCCGCCTCGCACGACTGGAGGACCAACGTGGCGATGAAGCTCTTGGTGATGCTGTAGGCCAGGAACTGCCGCTCGCGCGGCGGCGCCGGGCCGTCGGCCGCCGGGATGTTCAGCGCCGCCTGCCAGAGCTCGTCGTTGACCCGCGCCGCCACGGCCGCGGCGGCACCTGCCGGCATCCGGTCCTGCAGGAGGGATCGCATCTCTTCCTGGATACTCTGCATGCGCGCTCCCTTCGCGCAGGCCACCCCACCGGTGTGGAGGTGCGCCCACACAGCATAGCATACCGCATGGCCGCCGATGTTTCTAGCTCTCTTCGGGAAGTCTCAGGAACCGAACGAAAGGAGAATCGAGGCGCCTGGGTCGCCAGGGTGTTTCGTGGAGCCGGCCAGAACGGGATTCCGGCCAGAGGATAGGGGACGTTGGGGCTTTTTTGACTTTTCGAAATGGCGCGGGATTAGAAGCGTGAGCAGGCAGCGTAGAGGACTTCGATGGCCTGGCGGTTGCGGGCGAAGGGGCAGGGGGTTTCGCGGAGGTGTTCGAAGTACTTGCCCGTGACAGGCTGGAGGGCCGGGTCGAGGGCGAGCCAGACCGGGGTGCGGGCGCCATCGTCCGGTGATTCGTGGCCGCCGAAGCCCATGCTGTTGCTCAATGTGGAGTTGACGTCGCCCGGGTGGCAGGCGTTCACGGTCACACCGAATGGCTTCAGCCGTTCGGCGAAGGCGACCGTCAGCATCCGGTCTGCCTGCTTGGACTGCCGGTACGCCTCGCCGTTGGAATACTCCCGCCGCGTGAACTCCAGATCGGTCAGGTCGAGGTCGCCCGCCCAGTAGCTCGCCACGTTCACGACGCGGGCGGGGGCCGACCGCCTCAGGATTTCGCTGAAGGCCTGGATCATCCAGAAGTAGCCGAGGACGTTGGTGGCGCACTGGACCTCGAGGCCCTCGGGCGTCTCCCGGCGGCGGCGCGGGGTGTCGGCGGCGACGTTGACCAAGACGTGCAGCGGCCCGCGCCAGCGTGTGGCCAACGCGTCAACCGACGCCTTCCTCGAAACATCTACCAGTTCGTGACGCACCTTGGCGTTGCCGGTGGCGTGGCGGATCTCGGCGACGGCCCGGGCGGCCCTCTCCTCGTTGCGGCAAGCGAGGACGACCGCGTACTCGCGGCGCGCGGCGATCTGCCGCGCGATCGCCTTCCCGATCGCCCCCGTCGCACCGGTCACCAGGGCCACGGGACGGCCGCTCAACTCCGGTATCGCCGCGTCTGACATCCGGATAGCCTTTCTACCCCTGATTGAATGCCGCGGCCTGTCTGTCCAGCGCCTCACCGGTGAGGCGGTAGACGGTCCATTCGTCCATCGGGACGGCGCCGAGCCTCTGGTAGAACGCGATCGAGGGTTCGTTCCAGTCGAGGACCGCCCACTCGACGCGGCCGCAGTTCCGCTCCTTGGCGAGCTTGGCCAGGCAGGTGAGCAAGGCTTTCCCGAAGCCCCGCCCCCGCATCTCGGGCTTCACGAAGAG
>JBGPQZ010000302.1:0-3668 GCA_041489335.1 Methylomirabilia bacterium | reverse complement strand
GAGGCGCTCTGCTTGAGGCCCAGGATCTCGTAATACTCCTTGGTGGGGTCGGCGCGAAACGGCATGGCAAATCCTCGCGCGAAACATGGTCGGCCGGAATGATCCGAGCTATTTCACCGCAAAGCTCGCCTGCCTGCGCCGGACGCGTCGCGGCAGGCAGGCAAAGACCGCAAAGGCGGATTTGCGGTTCGAACGCCCTGTCCTGGATGACGTCGGCTAGTGTATCGTCCTGAGCCCCGGAGCGGCAAGGGGTTTCGGCGCGGCGCCCCGCGTTCTCCTTGACAATGTTCGTCCGTTTGCGGAATGATACCGGCGGGGTCACCGGGAAACCTCTTGGGCAAAGGAGGACCAATCATGAAACCACGACGCGTTCTGGCGGGGATTCTGGGAGTGGCAGTGATTGTCGGCACCTTCTGGTGCTCGCCCGCGCTGGCGGCGGGGAAGGTGGTGCTCTACAACGCCGATACCGCCGAATTCGGCGAGGCCTTCGCCAAGGCCTTCAACAAGCAGCACCCCGACGTGACGGTGGAGATCATCTCGGCCGGAGTGGGGGAACTCTTCACCAGGGTCAAGGCCGAGGCGAGCCGGCCGCAGGGCGACATCATGCTCGCCGCCAGCCACGAGTCCTTCCTGCAGATGGCCGATCTCTTCCAGCCGTACACCTCCAAGGCCGATGCGGACTTCGCCGCCAACCTGAAGGATAGGCAGGGACGATTCTACGGCTTCAGCATGCCGCTCCAGGTGCTGATCATCAACACCTCGCTGGCCTCTCCCGCGGAGGCGCCCAAGTCGTGGAAGGACCTGGGCGACCCGAAATGGAAGCAGAAGATCATCATGGCTAACCCGGCCCTGTCGGGTTCGGCCTACGCGCAGCTCGCGCAGATGGTGCAACTGCACGGCTGGTCGCTAATCCAGGAGGTCGTGAAGAACGCCACCATCACCTCTTCCTCGAAGCTGGCCTACCAGGGGGTGGGGACCGGGGAATTCGTGATCGGGCTGACGGGCGAGGAGAACGTCTTCAAACTGAAGGAGGAGGGGCGTCCGGTGGAGGCCGTGCACCCGGCGGAGGGAACCGGCCTGCGCTTCGACGCCGTGGGCATCATCAAGGGCGGACCGAACCCCGAGAACGCCAAGCTGCTCCTGGACTTCATCAACTCGAAGGAGGCGCACGGGGTCGCCGCGGGCAAGCCCTTCTTCCGCCGCTCGGTCCGGAAGGACGTGGCGCCACCGCCCGGCCTCAAGCCCACCGGCGAGATCAAGTTTTTCGACTACGACGTCGTGAAGGCGGCCAAGGAGAAGGCGGCCTATCTCAAGAAGTTCGAGGAGATCATGGCGTCCAAGTGAGCCGGGACGGATTTCGCCGGCCCATGCTTCCCGGGTGTGCCCCATGACGGTCAGCCTCGTCGTCGCGGACCTCTGCAAGACGTTCGGCGCGGGCGCCGAGGGTGTGGCGGCGGTCCGCGACGTCTCCTTCGAGGTGGCGGCCGGGGAGCTGTTCACGCTGCTCGGCCCCAGCGGCTGCGGGAAGACCACCACCCTCCGATTGATCGCGGGCCTGGAGACGGCGACGGCCGGCCGCATCGTCTTCGACGGCCAGGACTTCACGGCCCTCCCGCCCTTCCGGCGCAACCTCGGCATGGTCTTCCAGAGCTACGCGCTCTACCCGCACATGAGCATCTTCGAGAACGTTGCCTACGGCCTCCGGGCCCGGCGCGCGCCGGATGACGAGGTGCGGCGCCGGGTGCGCGAGGTCCTGGACCTGGTCGGCCTCGCGGGATACGAAGATCGCCGCCCCGGGCAGCTCTCGGGCGGGCAGCAGCAGCGCATCGCCCTGGCCCGGGCGCTGGTGTACGGGCCGCGCCTCTTGCTCCTGGACGAGCCCCTCTCCAACCTGGACGCCAAGCTCCGCGTCTACATGCGCGAGGAGATTCGGAAGATCCAGCAGCGGGCCGGGATCACGACGATCTACGTGACGCACGACCAGGAGGAGGCCCTGTCCATCTCCGACCGCCTGGCGGTGATGTATCAGGGAGAGGTCATCCAGATCGGCACGCCGAGCGAGGTATACGCGGAGCCGGCCTCGGTGGGGGTAGCCGATTTCCTGGGGCGGGCGAACTTCCTGGAGGCCGCGGTGGTGGACGGAGGCGGCCCGCGCGTCCGCGTCCGGCTCGCGTCGGGCCTCCTGGTGGAGGTGGTGCGGGGGGATCCGGCCTGGACGCCCCAGGCCGGCGAGGCGGCCACGCTCTTCATCCGGCCCGAGCGGGTCTCGCTGGGGACGGATGGCGGCGGTGAAGACGTGACACTCCAGGCCACCGTCGTCCGGCGCACGTTCCTGGGCGGCATCGTCCGCTATGCGCTGGACGCGGGCGGAGCCCGGGTGGTCCTGGCCGACCTGCAGCGGCTCTTTCCTGGCGCCGAGGTCGGCAGGCCGATCCCGGTGCGCTTCCAACTCGCCGACGTGCGGGCGTATCCGGCAAGTCAGCGGCCTTGGGGAGAAACGGTGTGAGTTCCGCCAAGGGCGGGTGGTGGCGACGCCTGGATCCTGTGGCGACCCTGGTCCTGGGCGTGGCGGGGCTGATCCTCCTCCTGTTCCTCGTCTATCCCATCTCGCGCATCGTCCTCAACAGCTTCCTCCCGACGGACGCCCCGCTGCGCCTGGGGAATCTCACGCTGGAGCACTTCTCCCGATTCGCCGCATCCTCCCTCTACCGCAAGGCATTGCTGCACTCGCTCACGGTGAGCCTCGCGGCCAGCGTCCTGGCCCTCCTCATCGGCCTGCCGATGGCGTTCTTCGTGGCGCGGGTGCGGATGCCGGGCAAGATGCTGCTCCTGTCGCTCGCCACCTTGCCGCTGGTGGTTCCCCCGTTCCTCGGCGCCTACTCCTGGATCCTGCTCCTCGGCCGGAACGGGATCGTGACCTCGCTCTGCAAACAGTTCCTCGGCGTGCAGCTTCCGTCCATCTACGGGGCGACGGGCATCATCCTGGCGTTCACCCTGGGCTACTTCCCCTACGTGGTCCTGCTGACGTACGGGGCGCTCTCCTCGGCCGATCCCAGCCTGGAGGAGAGTGCGCAGATCATGGGGGGCAGCCGGTGGCGGATCACGCGCACCGTGACGCTGCCCCTGGTCACGCCCGCCATCGCCGCGGGGATGGTGATCATCTTCATGCAGTCCCTGGGGAGCTTCGGCGTGCCGGCGGTCCTGGGGGGCGAGTACTATGTCCTGACCACGCTCATCTACTTCCAGATCGTCGGCCACTTCGACCTGAACGCCGGGGGGGCCATCGCGCTGGTGAGCGTCGCCTTCACGGGACTCTCGCTCCTCCTCCTGCACCACCTCACCGAGCGGCGCGGCTACGTCACGGTGACGGCGCGGACGCACGCCGCCCGGCAGCTCGATGGGCGCGGGATCCGGATCCTGGGTACGGGCTACTGCGTCGTGGTCCTCACCGTGGCCCTGTTCCCGCACGCCATGATCCTGCTCACCTCGTTCGCGGAGCGGTGGGGGCGGGGGGCGCTGCCCACCGCCTACTCGTTCGGAAACTACCGGCGGGTCTTCACGGCGGCCTGGGCGCCGATGCAGAACAGCCTGTTCCTGGCGACGGTGGCGACGCTGGTGGCGGCGGTGCTGGGGACGCTGATGGCGTACGTGGCCGTCCGGAAGGCGGT
>JBGPQZ010000301.1:0-3683 GCA_041489335.1 Methylomirabilia bacterium | reverse complement strand
GAAGGGGTTGTCAGCAGCGCACAGCGCTATTTCCAGGACTTGAAGATCTGCTCGATTCGGCCCACCGCCTCGTCCACGGCCTGTTCGTTGCTCCACTTCTCCGTGACCACCCGGGAGATGGCCTTACCCCAGACGTTCTCGGTGTAGACCTGGACATAGGCTGGGTGGTAGCTGAAGTAGAAGGGGCGGGTCTCGTTTTTCATGAACTGATCCGTGACCACCGGGATGTGCGGATCTTTCTTGTCGTTGAAGAAGGGGTCGGCCGCCACATCCTTGAAGGAGGGGAACCAGCGCCCGTTGGAGGCCTTGACGTACTCCGTGAACCGCTTGACGTCCAGGACGTACTTGACGAACCGCTTCCCCAGTTCCTGCTGCTTGGAGTCCCTGGGAATGATGACCTGCTTCACCGCGACCAGGTAGGGATACCCCTTCCCGTCCACGGGGGACGTCGGCTGCAGGATGGTCCCGATCTTGTTGTAGTAGGCGTCCTTGTTGGTGAAGAAGAGGGCGCCGGGGATGGAGATGGACGGGTTGGGCGTCATCACCACGGTCTTGTTGTGAAAGTTGGCGTTGTTGTCCCCGTCCGTCCAGGTGAGGGCATCCGAGGGGACATAGCCCTCCTTGTAGATGCTGGTGAAGAAGGCCAGCACCTTGACGATGGCCTCGCGGTTCTTGGCCTCACCCGCGATCACCTTGCCCTCGGGCGAGATCACCTCACCCCGGTGGGCCAGCAGGTACTGCTCGAAGTTGTAGATGGTGTCGGTGGAGCGGCTGGAGGAGGTCATGCCGATCCCGTAGGTCTTCCCATACTTGGCCGGATCCTTCTTGCGGAGGTTGATCTGGACCTTCTTCCAGAAGTCCCAGTGCTCCTTCCAGGTCATGGGGATCTTTTTGGGGTCGGGATCGAATCCGGCTTCCTTCACCAGATCCTTCCAGTAGTGCGTGCCCAGCGCTTGCGCTTCGATGGGGATGGCGTAGTAGCTCCACTTGTTCTCGGGCTTGCTGAAGAGGCGCCCGGTGCTCATGTGGGACTCGATGTAGCGGGGTTTCAGGTCGGCTATCAGGTCGGAGACATCGGCCAGCCGGCCGTCCCAGGCGAAGCGCGGCGAGATGTGAAAGTCGTTGAAGAAGCAGAAGGCGACATCGGGCACGCGCCTGGCAATCAGGGCGCTGGTGATCTTGGGGCCGAGGTCGTCCTGGATGGTGAAGGTGATCTCCACCTCCACGTCGTTCTCGCGAGCGAAGGCCGCCGCGATCTTCTGCATCCCCTCGTCTTCTTCCTTGTAGTACCCCTTGTTCCACCAGACGACCAGTTTGGGTTTCTCCCCGGCGCCCGCCACCCCGGCCAGGCCAGGCCCGATGAGGGCGAGGGCCACGCATACCGCAGCGATCCAGGGGAGTCGCCAGAGTAGACCGTGATTAGCCATAGCTCTTCCTCCTCTCGCCAGTGGGGTCACGCGCCGGGCGCTGGGCCTGGCGCCGTTCACAACCGAGGGTGCCATGCGCGGTTGTCCGTCATCCTGGACAGGAAGGTCGAAGTGAGCGCTAGCTAATATCAAGCGGCGGGGGCTTGTCAAGGACAAAGTCGCCAGTGGGTCTTGACTCTGCCCGTCCCGTTCTGATACGGTACGGCGCTTCGTAGTGTGGGCGAGAGGGTGTCTGCCAATCTCCGGGGAAAGACATGCAGGCGCGCGGAGTCAATTCCAGCCGCTACGGGCTGGAGCATCACGGCATCCAAAACGTCAACCAGGTCTACTGGAACCTGGGGACCGCGGCCCTGGTGGGGAATGCCATTCGGCGGCGCGAGGGCCTCCTGGCGGCCGGCGGCGCCTTCGTCGTTCGCACCGGTCAATACACGGGGCGCTCGCCCGACGACAAGTTCGTCGTGCAGGAGCCGTCCACCCAGGACCGGATCTGGTGGGGGCCGGTCAACCGGCCCTTCGATTCCGCCCGGTTCGACGCGCTCTACGGTCGCCTCCTGGCGTACCTGCAGGGCAGCGACCTGTACGTCCAGGACTGCTTCGCCGGCGCCGACCCCGACCATCGCATCCCGATTCGAATCATCACCGAGTACGCCTGGCACAACCTGTTCGCACGACAGCTCTTCGGTCTACAGGTGCCGACAGCCTGCCCGGATGTCCCGGCCCTGATCCTCTCGCCGCGCACAACCTGGCCGAAGGCAGAGGCATACGACGCTCAGGCGGAGCGCCTGGCCGCGCTGTTCCGGAAGAACTTCGAGCAGTTCGGAGACGTCCCAGCCGGCGTTCGAGAGGCCGGCCCGACGGCCGGCTAGGTGGGCGGCTGACAACCCCGGGGGGCAATCAGTCCGGGTTGCTGGCGGTCGGCTTTCCCCGCAGGATCTCGTACATCCGACGGTACCCTTGGGGGCGCACCCTGACCGCAATGATGGCGGGCTTTGCTGCGGCCAGGGCGTCTTCCAGCGCGGACCGAAGCGGCGCTTCTTCTGCGACCTCGATGGCTAGGGCGTCGAACCCCTCGGCGAGCCTGGGAATATCGGCGGTCCCGAGCGGAACGCCGGCCAACGCATAGCGCCGCTGTTCCTGCGCCACCCGGACGAGGGTCCGGCTTCCATCGACGAAGACGATGACCACGATGGCGATCCCGAGCAGGACGGCCGTCGCCACGTCGGGGAGGCTGATCAGGAACCCGCCGTCGCCGACGAAGACAACGGCCGGGCGGCTGGGAGCCACGAGTTTGGCGGCGATCGCGGCCGGCAGCGCGCATCCGATCGCGCCCGGAGCGGTCGAACAGAGATAGCTTTTCGGCTCGTGGCTGTTCCAGAACGTCGCCACGACGGGCGCATGCGCCCCCCCGTCGACGGCCGCCACCGTCCCGCGCGGAAAGACCTCTCGGGCAATCTCCACGACCCGATGGGGCGGCAGACCGGAGCCCCCTCGGCCCTTCCAGGCGTCCGCGAGGAGCGAGCGGGCGCGCAGCCGGAATTCCCCGCCGCGACGCGCCCAGTTCGCCAGCCCCCACTCCCCGGCCGGCGGCAGCGCCTCCCGAAGAGCCACCAGCGAGGCCGGGAGGTCCGCGACCACCTGGCCGGCCGCCTCGAACGGTCCCGGCCCGAGTGAACACTCCGCCAGCGACACCACCGGCGCCGAAATGCTCCACGGCCGGGGAAGGACTTCACCGGGGTCCACCCCAACGGCAAGCACGGCGTCCGCCATCCCGAGCAGCTCTTCCTCAAGGCGGGCACCCGAAAACGCGCCGGCGGCGAGGGGGTGGTCCTCGGGAATCACCCCCTTCGCCCTATACGTGGTGAGGACGGGTGCGCCGAGGTGCTCGACGAGTTCCTGCAGGGCACGGGCCGCCGGCGCCTCTCGGCAGCCGAGGCCAGCCACGACCACCGCCCGCCCTCGCCCTCCCTGTGTGAGGATGCGCGCGGCCGATCGGATCGCGCTGGCCGAGGGATCGGACCGGACCGGACCGGTCGGCTGGAGACCCCGTTTCCTGGCGGCACGCCCCGCCTCGTCAGCGGGGAGGTCGAGGTGGATGGGGCCCCGCGGGAGGGCCAGTGCCTTGTCCCAGGCCCATCGCACCAACCGCTCGGCCCGCGCTGCCGCTTCCTCGCGCGCCGCCTCGGTTTGTCGCACCCTTGTCTCCAGGTCAACGACGCGACGCTCCAGTTCGCGGAAATCCCGGCGCAACGCCAGCGG
>JBGPQZ010000300.1:0-3709 GCA_041489335.1 Methylomirabilia bacterium | reverse complement strand
GTTGGCAGATCTCTGGGGAACGCATCCACCGGTCGAAACAGCGCGGGCAGACCCCCAGTCGATCCGCCACCGACCCGGCCCGGCACCGGATCTCCCGGTGCAGGGCCTCGAGCGGGTCGAGGTACGAGAGATCCCGCAGCCGCCGCAGATCGTGAAGCCGGGAGAGAACGCCCTGCCCGGCGGTGAGGACGGTCACCGCCTCGGCGGAGGTCGGTGCGATGGAGCGCCGGCCTCCCGCGGGTCCGCTCGACCATCCCCTCGATGCGACCGTCCGGGGCGACGGAGACTTCGCAGCGGGCCTCGCCTGCGGCCATCGGGATCCGCCGGCCCCTACACCCGGTCGGCGAGCAGCTGGCCACCCGAGCCGAGGTTGCAGGCCGGCTCGTCGTGCACGACGATGTGGACCGCCTCCGGCTTGGCGCTCACGGTGCGCGCGATGGCCTCGGTGACAGCCTTCACCATCTCGCGCTTCTGTTCCACGCTGCGGCCCTCTCGCAGGATGATCGTCACGTACGGCATGCTCGCCTCCTTGTCGGACGATAGAGACAATAGACCACCGCCCCCTCCCCCCGGTCTCGCGACCCACCGCGAGGCGTCTTATATATCGCCGATGCCCCGCGGATGCAAGCCGAGATGCGGGGGGGGGCAGCGGATGCGGCTGATCAGGATATCCGCGCTCTCTCCCGCCCGCACGGAGCCCGCAGGCTCGCCCTGGAGGTCGCCAGCCCGCACCCAGCCTGTCGGCTGGGTGCCCGGCCCACCGGCCTCCCGCGAGGCGGGCTGGCTCTCTCTGGGCGGGCGAACCTGCGGCACCGGGGGATGGGGCCTCTTCGGGTGGGGTCAGGCTCTTGGTGAGCGCGATGACGGCGGCGACGCCGACGGTGGCGAGAGCGAACGCCGAGAGGGCCACGGTGCGGCCGCGGCCGGGACGCCCCGACCGTCGCGCCGTCGGAGGAAGACTCGATCACGCACGTCTCAGGCGGAACGGAGGAACCGCTCCACGGCCCGCGTGACGGCCTCGGAGAGGCTCACGCCGTCGCGCCCCGCTTGGCGCCGCAGACGGGCGAGCAGTTCGCCGGGGAGACGAACCGTGATCCGACCGACGGGGGAGGCGGCGGGCCGGGCGGAGGCCTCAATGGCCTCCGTCTTGCGGAGCTGCACCTGCAGTCGCGCCAGGGCGATGTCTTCAGCATCCAGGACGACGGCCGAATCCGCATGTGACCTCGCCCCGGCGCCTCGTCGGGACGGGGTCGCAGCCTTCCGCCGTCCCACTACCTTGCGTGGCACGCTTTCCTTCTCCCGTTGCTCAAACGAGCGTCTGAGGATCAGGGATGCGCCGAATCCGGAGCGTGCCCGACGCAGGGCGCATCACTCACCTCCACCCGCGTTACCGCGCGAGCAGCCATGGACGGCCACGGGGACCGCGTTCAGGCCTCGTCCAGTTTCGCCGTCCGGTGGCCTCAGTGCGTAAGCTTCTGCTCGTCGATGAACTTCTTCCAGGCCTCTTTTCGCTGCTCGAGGTAACGGCGCTCCTCCAGGCTGAGCCCCACCGCGTCCGGCACTTCGTTGAGGGCGAAGGCAATCGGCTCGACGACCGCGTACTGGAGGACCTGACCGATGACCTGGCCGCCCAAGGCGACGATCCGGAACGGGTGCGCCAAATAGTCCGGGGTCTGGGCATTCGGCATCCCCATCGAATCATCCTGCCGGGCCATCGTCGTCGCACAACCGGCGAGGAGCACCACGAGCACGAGACCAACCGCCAGCATTCGTCCACAGCGTGCCTGCATGCCTGTCTCCTTTCTACCGCCTCACTGCCTTCGGTCAATCCTGTGATTACCGGCCCGTGAGGCGCCGCCCTTCCCGGCGCGCCCACGGAGGAATGCATGCCGCCATGCCCCCGAAGGGCCACCCACCCGGGAGCACTTGCACGTGTTCGGCTTTCCCCCCGTTCCTTTGCGATTCAGGGGACAGGCCCCATACGTTAATGTGTCCCTTTCCCTTCGTCAACGGAAATATTTGATCTTACAGGGCCTAAACGTGCGTGACCCAAGGGTTTGTGTCCCTAGCGAAAACCTCCACCATGGCTCGGGGTGTCTCTGCGGGCCGAAGAGCAGGAACTGGAGCTCGCGGCGTCGTGCTGGGACCGATCCTCACCTGCCCCGGGCACGGCTGGCAGTTCGATCTTCCGATCGGCGATTCGCTGGATCGCGCGCGGCTCCGCTGTCCAGACCGGCGCGCCGCCCGGAATGGTTCGCCGCTGGATCGCGCGCGCGGCTCCGCGATGGCGCGGTGCGGGTCAAGCTCCCCTGGCATCGGATGCCGATCATGCGACCGTCGACCGGTCGAGCCGCCCGGCCATGCCGGCGGCCGATCGTCGAGTCAAACCCTGAGGGTATCGGGAATCCGCGTAATCTGTGGTTTCCCTCGGCGGCGCCGGGACGGGCTTGGCATTCACGGACTGGTATGGTATAAAGTGAGCCTCGATTCCCTCCTGGTTCTTCCCGGCGTTTCTCGACAGCCATCGACACGTGTCCCCATCGTCTAGCCCGGCCTAGGACATCGGCCCTTCAAGCCGATAACGCGGGTTCGAATCCCGCTGGGGACACCAGGCCAATTCACAAACGAGGCGCTTCGGCATCTGGATCTCACACATCCCCTTCGCCGGGCGCGTCGGCGTAGCGGCCTGAGTAGAATCCCCTCGCCGGCCTCCAATGAGGTGCGCGGCGCCCGGTGCCGCCGTTGGCTCGTGCCTCAGGAAGGACCGGGCCTGACCTTTCATCTCCGAATCCTCCGAGCGACCTCCCGAAGGACCGAGTCAAGGCGACCTGCCCGCACTGCACATTCGAGCAGTCAGCCCCTTAACCGTCCGCCCGTAAACCTCAATATGAACCGAAACGTTTCCCCTCCCCTGGCACCCTTCCAAGGGGCTTCGCACCACATGACGAGAGTGTCATGGTCCGCGGGGTGTCTACGCCCAGAGTACCCCGGCTGTTTAGGCTTGACTTGGTTTATAGCATGATATAGCTTATATATAAGAACTATAATATATGTAATGATAACCACATCCGGGCGTCTCGAGGGGAGGCCCGGCCGGCAGGAAAGGGAGGAGACGCGATGATCGAGAATAGGACCAGAGTGCTTCTCGTCCTTCCCCAAGACATCCTCGACCGGGCGCGGGTCTTGGCGGGGAAGGCGACGACGACGCTCAAGCTCCCGGTGAGCCTGCAGATCGTGCTCCGGGCCCTGATCGAGGAGGGGCTGAAGCATGATGGCGACCGGAACCTTCTCGCAAATGTTGAGAAGCAGGCCCAGGCGGTCCGCCGCATGCGGAGCCTGGCGGGGCGGGGAGGGGAAGCTGAGGGGGAGCGCAGGAATCTCCGGTCGGGAATCCCGCGGAGGTTGAGCGGAAGTGAGCGGCAGAAGCGCGGGAAGTGAGGCG
Organism: Methylomirabilia bacterium; assembly: GCA_041489335.1. Taxonomy (GTDB): domain Bacteria; phylum Methylomirabilota; class Methylomirabilia; order Methylomirabilales; family 2-02-FULL-66-22; genus 2-02-FULL-66-22. The sequence goes on along the minus strand of JBGPQZ010000300.1, from coordinate 267 downwards.
ATCGGGGGGGCGATCCAGTGACGAGACGAGTCGGAGTCAATGCGGCTCCGCGCCCGGCACACGTCACGACGATACGCGCTGATTATCAGCGCGAGAAGGAGCCGGCAATGTGGAAATGGGTAGGCCTGACGGTCGTGGTTGCGGCGATGACAACGATGACCCTCGGCTGCTCCCAGCCGTCAGGAACGGCAGTGGTGATCGAGGACAAAGTCTACACGGTGACGCCGGCCGGGATCACGGTGAAGGCCGGGATCGTCACGGGCAACG
>JBGPQZ010000299.1:0-3744 GCA_041489335.1 Methylomirabilia bacterium | reverse complement strand
GGCCTGACGTTGTTCGCGGAACACCCGGGGGCGGCCTGCACCGCCGTCCACGCCCCGGCGGGCATCGACGGCGGGGCGGTCGTCAAGGGGATGCGCCGGCGGGGCATCACCATCGCCGGCGGCCAGGGGTCGATGAAGGGCAAGATCTTGCGGATCGCCCACATGGGCTACGCGGACGAGTTCGACGTCCTCACGGCTCTCGGGGCCCTGGAGCTCACCCTGGCGGACCTGGGGTACCCCGTCAGGTTTGGGGCGGGGCTCTGCGCGGCCGAGTTGGCCCTCCGCGAGGAGTCGGCGGCCGGAGAGACCGCCGGAGTGAGGGGATGATGCCCAGTCAGGGGGAGCTGCCCGTCTCGCGCTTCCGCATCCTGGTGACCGACAACCTGGCCCCGCGGGGCGTGGACCTCTTGCGCGAGGTGCCCAGCTTCGTGGTCGAGGTCGAGCCCAGCCTGTCCCCCGACTCGCTGGCGGCCCGCTGCCGGACGCTGGATGCGCTCATCGTGCGGAGCGGCACGCGGGTGACGGCCGATGTCCTGGCCGCCGCCGAGCGTCTCAAGGTCGTGGGCCGCGCCGGGGTGGGCGTGGACAACGTGGACGTGGAGACGGCCACGGCCCGCGGCGTGCTGGTGATGAACACCCCGGGCGGCAACGCCGTCAGCGCCGCCGAGCACACCCTTTCCCTGCTGCTCAGCCTGGTGAAGAACATCCCGCAGGCCGCGGCCTCCATGCGCGAGGGCAAGTGGGAGAAGAGCCGATTCGTGAGCACGGAGCTGGCCGGAAAGGTCCTGGGAGTCATCGGCCTCGGCCGCATCGGGAGCGAGGTGGCCAAGCGCGCCAAGGCCTTCGACCTCAGGGTCCTGGTCTATGACCCCTTCGTCAGCGCCGAGCGGGCGCGCGCCCTGGGGGTGGAGCTCGTCGAGCTGCCGGACCTCTACCGGCAGGCCGACTTCATCACGATCCACACGCCGCGGACCGACGAGACCGCGAACCTCATCTCGGCCGCCACCATCGGGAAGATGAAGGACGGCGTGCGCATCGTGAACTGCGCGCGGGGCGGCATCGTGAACGAGGCGGATCTGTACGCGGCCCTCATCTCCGGCAAGGTGGCGGGCGCGGCCCTGGACGTCTTCGAGCGGGAGCCGGTCACCGACAGCCCGCTCTTCACGCTGCCCAACTTCATCTCCACCCCCCATCTCGGGGCCGCCAGCGAGGAGGCCCAGGAGGCGGTGGCGGTCGAGATCGCGCAGGCGGTGAGCGACTACCTCCTGAAGGGCATCATCCGGAACGCGGTCAACGCCCCCTCGGTCCCGCTGGAGCTGCTGCGGGTCCTCCAGCCGTATCTTGCGCTGGCCGAGAAGCTGGGGCGGCTGGCGTCGCAGCTGGCCGAGGGGCGGCTCCACGAGATCCGCCTGGCCTTCCGCGGGGACATCGCGGCGCTGGACTCTGCGCCGCTCACGGCGGCCACGGTGAAGGGGGTCCTCGCCCCCATGCACGACGCCGTGAACACGGTCAACGCCCTGCCCCTGGCCAGGGCGCGGGGCATCCGCGTGGTGGAGAGCCGGTCCACCGAACCGACCGACTTCGCCAACCTCATCTCGGTGACTCTCGTGACCGACCGGCGGACGACCGAGGCGGCGGGAACCCTGTTCAGCCGCCAGGACCCGCGGCTGGTCGAGATCGACGGCTTCCGGCTAGAGGCCACCCTCGAGGGGTTGCTGCTGGTCTACTCGAACCTGGACGTCCCCGGGGTCATCGGACGGATCGGGACGCTCCTCGGCCGGAACGGGGTCAACATCGCCGGCATGCAGCTCGGCCGGCAGGAGCGGGGCGGCCGCGCCGTCGCGGTCGTGAACGTGGACGACCCGATCCCTGGCCCGGTCCTGGACGAGATCCGCCGGATGCCCAACATCGTGTACGCCACGCTGGTTCGGGTCTAGCCGGCCCGCTGGCTGACCTGGTGGGGGAGCCGTCGGGGACCGTCGTCGTCCGGGACCTCCGGACCGACGAGCGGCAGACGCTGACGCTGGAGGCATTCGAGCGGGCCCTCGCCCAGGGCGAGGCCGCGTGGCCGGTGTAAGACGCCCCGCGCAGGCTGCGCGGCCTGGAGGGCGAGGAAGAGCTCTTGACCCGAACGGAGCAGTTGAAATGATTCGGGTTGAATCTCACTTCGGACGAGAATCGAGAGACGCCATGGCAAACATCATCGTGGTTGGTGCGCAGTGGGGAGACGAAGGCAAGGGAAAGATCGTTGACGTCCTGAGCGAGCGCTTCGACGTCGTGGCCCGCTACCAGGGCGGCAACAACGCCGGGCACACGGTCGTGGTGGGCGACGAGAAGGTCGTCCTGCACCTCATCCCCTCGGGGATCCTGCGCAAGGGGAAGACGTGCGTGCTGGGCAACGGGGTGGTCATCGATCTCGGCGAGCTGATCCAGGAGATGAACCAGCTGGAGAAGCTCCAGGTAAAGTTCGAGGACCACTTCTTCATCAGCCGCCGCGCCCATCTGGTCCTCCCCTACCACAAGCTGCTCGACGTCGCCCACGAGCAGCGCGCCACCAAGAAGATCGGCACCACCGGGCGCGGGATCGGACCGGCCTACGTGGACAAGATGGCCCGGGTGGGCATCCGCGTCGGCGACCTGCACCAGCCCAACCTGTTCAAGGAGCGCCTCTCCCAGAACCTCGCGGAGAAGCGGGCGCAGTACCCCGAGAGCAAAACCCTGAGCGGCCTGGAAGTGGACAGGATGTTCGAGGATCACCTGCGCCACTTCGAGCGCATCCGCGGCTTCCTGGCGGACGGCTCGCTCGTCCTGGACCGGTTCATGCGCGAGGGGAAGCGGGTCCTCTTCGAGGGCGCCCAGGGGACCCTGCTGGACGTGGACCTCGGGACGTATCCCTACGTCACCTCGTCCAGCGCCACGGCGGGCGGGGCCTGCACCGGCACCGGCGTGAGCCCCAAGCGCATCGATGGGATCCTGGGGATCTGCAAGGCCTACACCACGCGCGTGGGCGAAGGGCCGTTCCCCACGGAGCTCACGGACGAGACCGGCGAGCGCATCCGGGAGCGGGGCGCCGAGTTCGGCGCGACCACGGGGCGGCCGCGGCGCACGGGCTGGTTCGACGCGGTGGGGGTGCGCTACGCCGTCCGCGTGAACGGCCTCGACGCCATCGCCCTGATGAAGCTGGACGTGCTGGACGGCCTCGACCCGATCCGGGTCTGCACCGGCTACCGGTACCGCGGCGAGACGCTCATCGAACTCCCCGACGAGACGGACATCCTGGCCGAGTGCGAGCCGATCTACGAAAGCCTGCCCGGCTGGACGGAGAGCACCGTCGGCGCCCTGGAGGAGAAGCGACTCCCGCCCACCTGCCAGGCCTACATTCGGCATCTCGAAGAGCTGGTGGGCGTCCCCTTCACCCTCATCTCCACCGGACCGCGCCGCGACCAGACCATCGTCCGGTCAAACCCCCTGTGGGACAGCTGGGGGCTGGCCTGACAGGATGTCCAATGACCAATCGAGGAGCCCTCGTCCTTCATTGGTCATTTGCAGGCAGACATTTGTCATTTGTCATTTGCCGCGAGCCGGATATAATCCGCCTGTCGTATCGCGCCTGACGCCTAACGCCTCCCGCTTCACGGCAGTTGGACGTGACCCGGTAGCTCAATTGGCAGAGTACCGGCCTTTTAAGCCGGGTGTTGTGGGTTCGATTCCCACCCGGGTCACCAATTCTTCTTCAGTGCTTAT
>JBGPQZ010000298.1:0-3746 GCA_041489335.1 Methylomirabilia bacterium | reverse complement strand
TTGCAGGCAATCTGTGGGACTTGGCAGGCTTATATCAAAGGCAGGACGGGAAGGCAAGCGCGGGCTGCACCTGGCTCATGAGATCGCTGCCAGAGCAGGCCGGCACACCATCGGCTTCACGCAGCGCCTTCAAGAAAAAGCCGGAGAGGGCCTGTAAGCCGGGTTCTGTGACGCCCCGTTGCCGGGGCCGGTGATCATTTGTCTCGATCCCGCATTACTGCGGGACTCTAGCGGCCAACCCGGGAGTCTCGGGCGGGACCACCCTACGACTCCACCGTTGCCGGTGGAGACGCTCCCCTATTTGGCCTTGCTCCGGGTGGGGTTTGCCGTGCCGGTCCTGTCACCAGGGCCGCGGTGCGCTCTTACCGCACCTTTTCACCCTTACCCCGCGGTACCGCTCGCGCGGCGCCCGGGGCGGTATGTTTTCTGTGGCACTTTCCCTAGGGTCACCCCCGGTCGGCGTTACCGACCACCCTGCCCTGCGGAGCCCGGACTTTCCTCTCCCCTCGCCTTGCGACGAGCGGAGCGACCACCCGGCCCTCTCCGGCCGTCCTTACCATACTCCCTTTGTGGCCCTCGTATCAACCCTTGTTCGGCGGGCCAATCTTGCCCTTCAGGGAAAGGCAGGGGAGCGGAGGCGCAGGAGGGGTGCAGGCTCCCCTGCTCCCCTGCCGCTCTAGGCGAACTTGCCCGCCTTTTCCAGCCGGAGGAACTCCATGAGGAAGGCGTCGCGGCGCGCCCGCACCTGCTCTGCCTTGCCGGGCGGCCAGTCCAGGAAGCCCTTGCCCGCCTTCACCCCGAGCTCGCCCTTGGCGATCTTCTCGTTGTGGATCGGCGAGGCTCCCTGCACCTTGCTGAGATCGGGCACGACGTACTCCTGGACCGCCTTCACCAGCTCCAGCCCCACCATGTCCGCGTGCTCGAAGACGCCGTAGGTGGGGAAGCGCAGACCCACGCCGGCCTTCACCGCCAGGTCCACGTCCTCGGGCGTGGCGATTCCCTCCGCCACGATGTACATGCACTCGCGGATCATGGCGTGCTGGATCCGGTTGCCGAGCTGCCCCGGCACGTCTTTCCGCACGAGGACGGGGACCTTGCCGCAGGATCTGAGCAGCGCCACCACCCCCTCGGCGATCTTGAGGTCGGTGCGCCGCCCCACCACCACCTCGACCAGCGGCATGAGGTAGGGCGGGTTCCAGAAGTGGGTCGTCATGATCCGCTCGGGCTTGCCGCACTTGGCCGCAATCTCGGTGATGCTGATGCCCGAGGTGTTCGAGCAGAGAACCGTGTCCGGCGCCGCCGCATCCAGGCGCGCGAAGTAGTCCTGCTTGATCGCCAGGTTCTCGGCGATGGACTCCACGAAGAGCTGGACCGAACGGGCCGCCTCCACCGGATTGGCGGAGGGGCTGAACCGTGTGAGCGCCGTTCGGGCCGCGGCGGGATCCGCCAGGCCGTTCTCGGCCAGCTTGGTGATCAGCGACTGCGCCGTCGCCACTCCCTTGGCGGCGTTCTCCGGCGTCCGGCTCACGATGATGGCCTCGTGCCCCGCCAGGGCGAAGGTGGCGGCGATGCCCGGCCCCATCATGCCGGTGCCCGCGACGGCGACTCGACGTACCTCCATGGAAAACCTCCTTTCGCTACTTCTTCTGCCGGATGCGGAAGTTGCCGTCCGCGTCGTTGTACCGCTCGGTCTCCACCCCCTCCAGCACCATCAGGCTCACCTCGGCGCGGTAGGCCACCACGCTGCCCGGCTCCAGGTGGCCGATGTAGGTCTGCTTGCTGTCCCAATCGAACACGGCGATGTGGGCGTGCGCGTCCCCACCGATCACCGAGCCCTGGACGCTGGCCAGCTCGATGGGGCCGGTGAAGTTCCAGTACTTGTCCGCCGTGGGGAAACCGGTGGTGGTGATGGTGTGCAGGTGGACGCGCTGGAACGAGCCGATCCCGCCCGTGATGGCGGCGGTATCGATCTTCTCCTTCCTCACGACCTCCTGCAGACCCTCCAGCAACATGTCCCCTCGGTCGAACAACACCAGGATGGCACGCGGGGACGTCTTGGACACGAAGTACTGCATGCGATTCCTCCTTTCGGTGTGGGAAGGTGAAGGTCACCCCTTCAGGGCGCCGGCCGTGAGACCGGTCACGAAGTAATCCATGAAGAAGGAATAGAGCAGGGCCACCGGAACCGAGCCGAGGAGGGAGGCGGCCATCAGTTCGCCCCAGAAGTAGGCGTCACCGCGGATCAGCTCCGTCGGCACCGCCACCGACATGGTCTTATGGGCGGTGCTGGAGATGAAGGTGAGGGCGTAGACGAACTCGTTCCAGGAGAGGGTGAAGCTGAACATGCCGGAGAAGACCACCCCGGGAATGGCCATCGGCAGGACGATCCACACCATGGCCCCGATGCGGCTGCACCCGTCGATCATGGCGCACTCCTCCATGTCCTTGGGGATGGACTTGAAGTAGGCGATGAGCATCCAGGTGCAGAACGGGATCAGGAACGTCGGATAGGTCACCACCAGCGACCAGATGGAGTTCGAGAGGCCGAGGGCCTGCACGACGCTGGCCAGTGGGATGAAGATGAGCGTCGTCGGCACGAGATAGGTGATGAAGGTCGCCAGCCCGAAGACCTGGGCGCCGGGGAACCTCAGCCGCGCCAGGGCATACCCCGCCATGATCCCGAAGGCCATGGAGATCACGGAGGTCAGGAACGACACGAAGAAGCTGTTGAACAGCCACTTGATGATCGCGGTCTTGGCAAACAGCTCCCGGAACTGCTCCAGCGTCGGACTCTGGATCCACAGCCGGTTGGCCCGCAGGTTGTACAGCTCCGGGTTGGCCTTGAAGCTGCTGATCAGCATCCAGTAGAACGGGAAGAGCGCGAAGAAGAGGAAGGCCGCCAGGGGCAGGTAGAGCCCCAGGACTCGCTTGAGGATCCGGAATCGTTTGCGTCGCATGGCGGCCTCACTGCTCCTTCCGCAGGTAGCGCAGCATCAGGAAGATCACGACCAGCAGGGCCGGGAAGAGGAAAAGGGAGATGGCCGACCCCTCGCCGATGCGGCCGGCCACCAGCGCCACGTCGTAGGCCATGGTAGCGAAGATCTGCGTGGCGTTGATGGGCCCGCCGTGGGTCAGGATGTACACGATCTGGAAGTCGGCGAACGTCCAGATGGTCGAGAAGAGGACGACCACCGCGATGACCGGCTGCAGGAGCGGCAGCGTGATGTGCCAGAACTGCCGGAACTTCTTCGCCCCGTCGGTCTCGGCCGCCTCGTACAGCTCCCGGGGAATGGTCATGAGGCCCGCCAGGAACGAGACCGCGAAGAACGGCAGGCCGCGCCAGGTATTGACGATGATGACGGAGGTCATGGCCCAGAAGGGATCCCCCAGCCAGGGGACCTTCTTCGAGATGAGCCCCAGTCCGAGCAGGATGTAATTCACCACGCTGAAGAGCGAGTCGAACATCCAGAGCCAGGTGAGGACGGAGAGCGAGGTGGGCACGATCCAGGGCAAGAGAAGCGCGCCCCGCACCAGGTTCCGGCAGCGCATCTCCTGGTTCAGGAGCAGCGCCAGGATGATCCCCAGGAACATCTTCAGCGCCACCGTGGCGATGGTGTACACGAAGGAGTTCCACACCGTCTGGCGGAAGAGCGAGTCCTGGAGGAGCTTGCGGAAGTTCGTGAGGCCGATGAACCTTCCCGGCTCCCCCAGGATCCGATCCGTCAGGCTGATGTACACCGCCAGGA
>JBGPQZ010000297.1:0-3750 GCA_041489335.1 Methylomirabilia bacterium | reverse complement strand
GGCCGTCAAGAACACGCTGATCTACCTCGTCGTCCTCCTCCCCACCGAGCTCTTCCTTCCCCTCGCCATGGCGCTCCTCCTGCAGAGCATCGCGGCGAAGCGGATCCGGGAGGTCTACCAGGCCCTGATCTTTTCCCCCACCGTGCTCTCCTTTGCCATCGCCTCGATCATCTGGGTGTGGATGTTCAACCCCATGGGTGGCGTCCTGAGCCGCGTCTTCCGGGCCGTGGGACTTCCCGCCCTGGCTTGGCTGAGCGATGCGCACCTCTCCCTCTGGGCGATCGTCCTGGTCTCGGCCTGGAAGGTCTTCGGGTACAACCTGGTCATCTTCCTGGCCGCGCTGGCGGCCATCCCCGCGGAGTACTTGGAGGCGGCCCGGATCGACGGCGCCTCCGGCTGGAAGGTCTTCCGCTGGGTGACCTGGCCCCTCCTGGGCCCGACCACCTTCTTCGTGCTCGTCACGACCGCCATCTTCACGGGAACCCAGGTGTTCATCCCGATTCACGTCCTCACGCAGGGGGGCCCGTACAACTCGAGCACCAACCTCGTCTACCTGATCTACCAGTACGGCTTCCAGTTCTTCCAGGTGGGACCGGCGAGCGCCGCCTCGGTCATCACCTTCCTGGGATTCCTGGTGTTGACCTACCTCCAAATCACGTACCTCGAGCGGTTCGTCCACTATGGTCACTAAACGGTTCGGACAGTACCTCGCGCATGCCGGCATCCTGGCAACCATCGTCCTGTTGCTCCTGCCCCTCGTGTGGATGCTCTCCACCTCCTTCAAGCGGCCCGCCGACCTCTTCGGGGCAGGACTGGGGCTCTTTCCGTCCCGCCCGATTCTCACCAACTACCTCCTCGCCTGGACCAAGTACGCGCTGCCCACCTGGTTCCTGAACAGCGTCGTGACCGCCGTCGGCGTCACGCTGGGGCAACTCGCCACGAGCACCCTCGCCGCCTACGGGTTCACCCGCTTCGTGTTTCCAGGCAAACGGCTCTGCTTCGTCGCGGTGCTGGGCGCCATGATCGTCCCCTTCCAGGTCACCATGATCCCCAACTACATCCTGGTGGCCGACCTGGGGCTCCTCAACACCTGGTGGGCCGTCATCTTGCCCAACCTGCACAGCGCGTTCGGCATCTTTCTCCTTCGGCAGTACTTTCTCGGCTTGCCCCAGGAGCTGTTCGACGCCGCGAACCTGGACGGCGCGGGCCCCTACCAGACCTTCCTGCGTGTCGTGCTCCCGATGAGCCGCGCGCCGCTCGGGGCGCTGGGGATCTACCTCTTCCTGGGGGCGTGGAATGCCTACTTCTGGCCGCTCCTGGTGCTGACCGAGCCCGCCACGCGCACCCTCCCCATCGGGTTGCGGAGCTTCCTGGATGCGGAGCTCGGCATCGAGTGGGGGCTCCTGATGGCGGCGTCGACCCTGGCCTCGCTTCCCGCCCTGGTCGCGTTCGCCGTCGCCCAGAAACAACTGATCAGCTCATTCGTCATGTCGGGGATCAAGGGCTGAGGGCCTTTGCCTCTCGGCCTCGGCGCAGAGGGAGACCTGAGCATGCTTTTTGCTGGGAAGATCCGACAGGTGGCCGACGGCGTGGTGCGCCTCGGTGATGAGTTGGCGTCCGTGGACATGGTTCGCACGAGCCGTGGCTGGGTCCGGGTCGGCGCGATGCCCGAGATCGCCAAGCTCGCCCGCGCGACGCGGATCGCGTCCCACTACGTGGTCGTGCGCCCGGGCAGGCTCACCGAGGTCGGCGACGGGGTCACGGGCGAGGAGTTCATCTGCTGGAGCTCCATCAACGCGGCGATGTTTGCGGGAGAATACCTCGGGTCGCCGGCCGACCTGCAGATCCTCCGGCAGTACCTGGAGCCCGCGGTCCCCTACTTCTTCGACGAGGAGCAGCTCCACATCGTCCGCCGGGATTGGCTGGAGACGCTCTACTACCCCCAGCCCCTGGACGAGGGGGGTGTTCGTCGCTTCGGGGCCGTCGAGATCCGAGTGACCGGGGAGCTGGTGGAGATCCGCGAGGGCTCGACGCGCCTCTACCGCGGCGGCTGCAGCGACCCCGCGGAGGTCGCACGACGGGTGGACGAGGCCCTGGCCCGCATCCCCCGGGACGAGAAGCCCGCCGATCGGCTCGAGCTCCTGGTCGTCGGGTCGGGCAATGGGCATGCCACGAATGCCAGCAGCTTTCTCCTGCGCTACGCGGACCGTCGCGTGTGGCTCGATCCCTCGGCCCGCCCCCATGAGACGCTGGGGGCCGTCGGCGTCCACTGGGACGATGTGACCGACGTCGTGATCAGCCACATCCACGAAGACCACTGGGGCGGCCTGACCGCCTGCCTGGCGCGCGCGCGGCGTCTCCACCGGAAGATCCGGCTCTACGCCACCCGGGAATCCCTGGCAGCGCTCCAGCTCCGGCTGGGAGACCGGGTGCCGGATTGGGCTGCCCTGGTCGACTTCCACGCCGTGGCCCCCGGCCAGCGGGTTCGCATCGGAGAGGCGGACTGGGAATTCCGGCTCAACCATCACATCCTGCCCAGCGGCACCCTGGGCCTCAAGGTGCGTCTTGACGGACGCTGTCTCGGCATCTCGGGCGACACCAAGTACGACGAGGCCATCCTTGCACGCCTGGGACGTTCGGAACTCACCGCCGAATGGTTTGCCGATTGCCACCTCGTGTTCCACGAGGTCGAGCTCGCCCGCCCCTGGGCGGTCCATAGCTTCTTCCCGGAGGTCGAGAAGCTCGCCCAGAAGATCCCGGGCCGCCTGGTCGTCTATCACACGGCCGGCAATACGAAGCCGTTGGAAATGGCCCAGGATGGCCGCTGGTATCCCGTGTAGGCCGGGACGAGCCGCGGCTTGCGCTCCGCCTCGTCCGGGCACAGTTCCTGGAGTCTCCCGTCGTCGGCCGCGTTTCTCTTGACAGGGTGCCCGGCCCTGCGGCATGCTTCCGGCGGATGCTCGACCGGCCCGCCGGCCGCGCCGGCGACGGGGCAGCCTCCCGCATGCCACGCCGCGCAACCGCCGCGCAGAGATCGCCGGCTTCTTTGAGGAGGAATGCTCAGGATGGATCAGCGAGTCGTCGAATGCGTGCCGAACTTCTCCGAGGGGCGGGATACGGCCAAGATCAAGCAGATCACGGACGCGGTCGAGGCGGTGCCGGGCGTCCGGCTGCTCGACGTGGACCCGGGCGCGGACACGAACCGCACCGTGGTGACGTTCGTGGGGGATCCGGACGCCGTGGCCGAGGCGGCCTTCCAGGCCATCGCCAAGGCGGCCCAGGTCATCGACATGCGCCAGCACCACGGGGCGCACCCCCGCATGGGCGCCACCGACGTCTGCCCGTTCGTGCCGATCTCGGGCGTGACGATGGAGGACTGCGCCGCCCTCGCGCGGCAGGTGGGCGAGCGCGTGGGGCGCGAGCTCGAGATCCCCGTCTACCTCTACGAGGCAGCGGCCAGCCGCCCCGAGCGGAAAAACCTGGCCACCATCCGGAAGGGCGAATACGAGGGGCTCGCCGAGAAGCTCTCCGCCCCGGACTGGAAGCCGGACTTCGGCCCGGCCCGGCTCCATGCCAAGGCGGGGGCCACGGTGATCGGCGCGCGCGAGTTCCTCATCGCCTACAACGTCACGCTGAACACGCGCGACAAGGCGCTGGCCGCGGACATCGCCTTCGAGCTCCGGGAGAAGGGCCGGGTGGCGCGCGCCGCGGCCGGCTCCGCCCCCTATTCCAAGGGGAAGATCCTCACCT
>JBGPQZ010000296.1:0-3753 GCA_041489335.1 Methylomirabilia bacterium | reverse complement strand
TTCCGTAGGCCGCCAGCGGGCCGGCGAAGGACACCACGCCATCCGCCGTGGCCACGATGGGAGTGCCATAGTGTGCGGCGATGTCGAGCCCCTCGTGTGACTCCCGCTGGCCCGTGAAGGGGGACTTGCGGTAGCCGTAGCCGGCCGTCACCAGCCCCTTGATCGGCAGGATCGTCGGCGTCGCGGCCAGGACCGACCGCTTCTCTTCCAGGTAAATCTTCAGTTCGCGGAGGCTCCGCTCCCGGGAGCTGATCTCCTCCCCCATCGCCGCCAGATCCCGCGTCACGAAATCCGCGAGGCGCCCCGTCCGCTGCTTCAGGGCATCCAGGAGGGCGCTCCGGCTGGGCCCCTCGGCGCCGCCCTGCGCCAGGGCCGCCGGCTGGGCCTCCCCCTTGTCGATGCCCACCGCCACTCGCAGGCGCCGGTCCAAGTCCCGCAGCCGGGAGAGTTCCCCCTCCAGTTGGCCCACCCGCTCGACGAGGACGTTCCGGTCCCCCGCCTCCTGGCGCAGCCGCTTCAACTCCAGCATCCGCAGATTCAGATTCACATATTCATAGACGATGAACGTCAGCGCCAAGACCAGGACCGCCACGAGGCCGGAAATCGTGGTCAGGGTCGATTTCGTGATGTGGAATTTCCGTGGGGAGGATGCGGCGTCGGGTAGGATCAGGACGGTATAAAATCGCTTGGCCATCACCGCCTCCTTGCGCGGAACTGCAGGCTACCGCGGCCTGGGGAGGGCCTGGGGGGCTTGCTCTGCGCCCCCAGGATGGGCGCGATTCCGAAGGTCACGCCTCACACGCCGGCCGGCCCGTCCGCCGTCGCCGGCCTTCCCGAGGCGTCCCACCACCAGCCCCTCTTCAGCCAGCCGAAACCACACGGCTCCCCACGGGAACCACGGGGGGGCCAGCGAAGAACCGGTAGGCACACCGCAGGGCCTTGACAAATTCGGGCGGACCGTACCATGGCTCCGAGAATAGTGTCAAGGGCAAACTCCGCTCGGGCTCGAGCAGGCCTGACAACTCTCCTGGGACTATCTGCCCCGCTCGACGACCAGGACGGCCAGCCCGCGCCGCGCCAACTGCTCCGCTGCGGCTAGCGCGTCGCCGCGACTCGAGAAATTCCCTACCCAGACCCGGTAGTAGGCCTCACTGCCGACCTGCCGGCGGACCACCTCCGCCCCATGGGAGCCTCCCACCAGGCTCCGCATGAGTGCCTGGGCGTTCTCCGGGGAAGTGAAGGAGCCCACCTGCACCGTGTAGCGGGCGGCGAGGCCGACCGGCTCGCCCGGATCTTCGGAGGGCAGACGAGTGATGGTCAGGCGGACAGGAATGACGCCCGGGCCGATCATCCCCAGCAGACGGCCCGCCGCGTAGGAGACGTCCACGATCCGGTCCGGGACAAACGGCCCGCGGTCGTTCACTCGGATCTCCACGGACCGCCCGTTCTCCAGGTTGGTGACCATGATCCAGGTCCCCAGGGGCAGCTCCCGGTGGGCGGCGGTCATCTGGTACATATCGTAGACCTCGCCGCTGCTGGTCCGGCGGCCGTGGTACGGCGCCCCATACCAGGAGGCCCGCCCCACCTCGGTGGTCCCCAGGCCCAGCGGCCGAACCGGCGCCGGCGGATGGGCGCACGCGGCGAGGAGCAGGAGAAGCAGCGCGGCCCAGAGCGCCCCGCCGAGATTGCGGGATGCGGAATGCGGGATGCGGAATGCCGAGCGGCCTGGGAATTCCCAATGACCAATGACCAATGTAGGGCTCCGGAGCTGGTCATTGGCAATTGGTCATTGGTCATTGACCGTGCTCCCCTGCACCCCTGCTTCCCGGCCCCCGGCTCCCCTGCCCCATCGCCAAGCCCCAGGCCGCTTGCACCCGGATCGGCACGTCCCCCTGCTGGAGCAGTTCCTCCAGGACCGGCCGGCCACGCAGATCCCCCACCAGCGCCAGCGCCAGCCACCGGGCGGACAATCTAGGGCGCCAGGGCGTCGTACTTCTTCGCATTCCCCTTCGCCCGCTCCACGGGATACTTGCGCGCATTCTCCAGCAGCTTCCGCCGCGCCGCCTCCGCGAGGTCCAGCCCCACGGCGTCTGCCAGCGAGATCAGGAGGATCAGGACGTCGGCCATCTCTTCGCCCACGCGTCGCCGGTTCTCGGGGACGGCGAGAAAGGATTCGACCTCCGCGGGATTCTTCCACTGGAACTGCTCGAGGAGTTCCGCCGCCTCCAAGCTGATGGAGATCGCCAGATCCTTCGGGTTGTGGAACTGCCACCAGTCCCGCTCGTCCCGGAATCGGAGCACCGCCTTCACCAGATCGTCCATGCCCACCTCATGGCTGTTGGCTGTTGGCTCATGGCAAGAAATCCGTTCGCCATGAGCTATGAGCCACGAGCCAGCGCGCCGGTCCACACCGCCCACTCGCCCGGAAGCCCCCCGATCCGCTGCGCCAAGCGCACGATCCCCTCGGAGGCCAGGCCCCGCAGGGCGACGGCGATCTCCTCCTGCGGAGCCCCGAACAGCCCCGCCAGGAACCGCGGCTCCGCGGCGGCGGCGCCCTGCAGATAGGCCGTCACGAGCCGCGTCGCCGCCGCCGCCCGGGACAAATGATGCGAGGCCTCCACCTGGGACGGCAGCCAGTTGTCCAAGAGATCCCATCGGTAGTAGAAGTCCGGCTCGTAGACCTCTTCCACCTTCACGATCCAGAGGCCACGCTGCAACTCCGCCACGGCGCGGTCGAACTCGTGGGTCTGGTCCGGACCCTGCATGGCCACGGCCTTGCGGATCTCGGGCGTACTCCGCGGACTCGCCTCGTGGAGTGCCTCCAGGATGGCGACCGCCGGGCGGCTCATCCGCCCCTCCCGATAGTCCAGGATGTAGTCCCCGCTGCCCTTCCCGTCGCGGACGAGTGCGCAGAAGGCCGGGAAGAGGTCCAAGGCCACCAGCGTCGGCTTCCCCTTCACCAGCTTCCCGTAATAGGTCAGGCGCTTGCCGGGGAGACTGTCCTTCAGATTCCAGGTGAGCCCGATCTCCGGGTCGTGGTGGGTGTGCTTCGGCCGGCGGGGATGGCGTCGCCCGCACACGGCGACGTAGAGGCTGGCCACCGGCAGGTCGAAGTCGCTCAAGGTGAAGCAGAATCCGACCTCGTTCACGAACCGGAGGGCGCTCCGCTCGCCGCGCACCCGGAGGGATGGCTGGCGCCGGAAGGTCCGGTCACGCCACGCCTCCAGCTCCTGGCGGGTCATCGGATTGCACGCCCAGGCCGACGCATGGCGGCTCCTCGTTCGGCGGCACATGGAAGCGGGAACGTCGTGCGGGAGAATCGTACTCGGGGCAGCCCTGCCTGGCAAGAGGAGAACGTTGACGGAGCGGCCGGCGCCCCCGGGGGCGGCGCCGCCCCTCACCCGCCCCGGCTGCCCCCCGGGTGCAGGGAGAGCCGGCGGGTGAGGGATCCTCAGCCTCGCAGACGGAGACGCAATTAATCAGATCCGCAGCGCCCCGTCCTCGAGGATTGCCCGGCCGTCCAGCCTGAGCGTCGGGCGGTACATCATCCCATCGAAGTGGCAGGCGGCCTTGGTGGTGCCGCCAATGTTGGCGCTGGTTCCGATCCCGATGTGCACGGTGCCGAAGGCGCCGTGGTCCTGGGCCCAGACGCCGGTCAGCATGTAGATGGCTGGGTTCAGGCCGATGGCGAGCTGCGCGATGTTGTAGACCGCCGCATCCCCCATCTGGCCCCAGACCTTCCGGATCATGTCC
>JBGPQZ010000295.1:0-3760 GCA_041489335.1 Methylomirabilia bacterium | reverse complement strand
TCTTGGAGGGCCGGGACTCGATCTTGGTCAGGTTGATCCTTCGCTCCGCAAAGGGCAGGAGCATCCGGTGGAGCGCCCCCACCCGATCCTTGATGGAGAAGAGGATGGAGGTCTTATCCTCGGCGGTCGGGGGCGCGCTCTTCTTCCCGACCACCAGGAAGCGGGTCAGGTTGTTGGGGTGGTCCTCGATCCGCCGGTGCAGGACGGTGAGGTCGTAGAGCGAGGCCGCCAGCTCGGACGAGATGGCGGCGGCCCCGGGTTCGGATGCGGCGATCTCCGCCGCCGCCCCGGTGCTGCTGGTCTCCACCACCGGGACGTTCGGCGCGTTCCGCTCCAGCCACTTGCGGGACTCGGCCAGGCCGTGCGGGTGGGAATAGATCTTCCGGACCTCGCCCAGGGTCGGCACCTTGCTGAGGAGGTGGAGCGCCGCCTCCACGATCACCTCGCCGCAGATCTGGAGGGTCGAGTCCACGAACATGTCCAGCGTGTGGCTCACCACCCCCTCGGTGGAGTTTTCCACGGGAATCACACCGAAATCGGCGTTGTCCTTCTCCACCTCCGCGAAGACCTCGCCAATGCTACGCATGGCCAGAAACTGCGCCGACAAACCGAACCGCTCCATGGCGGCCAGGTGGGAAAACGTCGCGCGCGGGCCCAGGTACGCCACCCGGAGGGGATGCTCCAGGGACAGGCAGGCCGAGATCACCTCGCGGAAGACCGGCCGCACGGCGTGCGCGGGGAACGGGCCCGTGTTCTCGGCCTGGAGACGCGCGTAGATCTCCTCCTCGCGCTGGGGGACGTGGAAGTCGAGGTTGTCGGTCGCCTTCTGCCGGCCGACCTCCAGGACCAACTCCGCCCGGCGGTTGAGCAGGCGCAGGATCTCCGTGTCGATCATATCGATGTGCTGTCGCAGCTCAGGAATCTGCATCCAGGGCCTCATCCGCGGCTCTCTGCCGCATCATAGCCAAGCCCGGGTGGTTGATCAAGGTCTTTCTGGCGCGCGGCGCGGCCGCATGGCGGTCAGGTGGGCCAACTCGTCCTGCGTGAGACGACGCCACTCTCCGCGAGCCAGCGTCCCCAGGCAGAGCGGCCCGAGCTCGATCCGGGTCAGCTTCAGGACCGGGTGCCCGATGGCCTCGCACATCCGGCGGACCTGGCGGTTCCGTCCCTGCTCGATCCCGATGGTGAGCCAGGTGTTCTCCTGGGTGGGATGCAGCACCTCGACCAGCGAGGCCACCAGTCGCTCCCCGTCGCACATCACCCCTTGGCGCAGCCGTCTCAGGGCCTCGGGCGTCGGCCGCCCCTTGAGCTTGGTCTGGTAGACCTTCCGCACCCCGTGTCGGGGGTGGGTGAGGAAGTTGGCCAACTCCCCGTCGTTGGTGAGGAGCAGCAGCCCCTCGGTCTCCCAGTCCAGTCGGCCCACGGGAAAGAGGCGAGGCAACTGCTCGCGCGGCAGCAGGTCCATCACCACCGGTCGCCCCTCCGGATCGGCGCAGGAGGTGATGTAGCCGGCCGGTTTGTTGAGCATGATCACGACCGACGATTCCGTCCGGGCGATTTCCCCGTCGACCTGCACCCGGTCTCGGCCGGGATGCACCCGCACCCCCAGCGTGCGGACCACCTCCCCGTTCACCTGGACGCGACCGGCGGTGATCAACTCCTCGCAGGCACGACGAGACCCGTAACCGGCCCGGGCCAGGACCTTCTGCAGACGCTCCCCCCGAGGGTCCGGCGCTTCCGGCCGGGGGGCCGTTCTGGGGGGCGCCGCCGGTCGGTCAGGCCGGCCCGCCCTTGGCCCCGGCGGCATCCACCGATTTCGCGGGGGCGCCGTCTTCCGATATCGCTGGGCCGACGTCCGCTGGTCCTGCGGGGCCGCCGCTCTCTGACCCCGCAGGCCAGGCGTCCGCTGGTCCGGCGGGGGCTGGCGCCTCTGGTCCCGCGAAACTGGAGTCCTCTGCCCCTCCGACGGCTGGCGCCTCTGCCCCTGCGACGTGGGCGTCCTCTCCACCGGCGTCCGTTGGTCCGGCGGGGGCTGGCGCCTCTGGCCCTGGCTCACCTTCGGTGATGGGCGGGGCCGCCGCCTCTCGGGGTTCGGCCTCGCTTTCCGAGATCCCGATGAGTTCATTGATCTCCCTTAACGTCGGCAGATCCGACAGGTCCCGCAGGCCGAAATGCTCCAGGAATTGCGGGCTGGTCCCATACAGCATGGGACGGCCCGCCTCGGGCTTCCGCCCGAGCATGCGCACCAGGTCTCGCTCCAGGAGCGTCTTCAACACACCGTCGATGGCCACGCCGCGAATCGCCTCGACCTCGGCCCGCGTGATGGGCTGCCGGTAGGCGATGATGGCCAGCGTCTCCAGCGCCGCCCGGCTCAGGCGGGCGGGCTTGATCTGCTGGAGCTTGACGATCCAGGGATGCGCTTCCGGGCGGGTGGTCAGGCGAAAGCCCCCCGCCACCTCCTGCACCAGGAGTCCGCGCTCCGCCTCCTCCAGCGCGAGTGCGAGGGCCCGCACCGTTTCCGCCGTGGCCTCCGGCAGCTCGTCACCGAGGATCTCCTGGAGCTTCGCGAGTGGCAGGGGCTCCTCCGTCACGAAGAGCACCGCCTCCAGGATGGCCAACCGACTCGGTTCCCCGCTCACTCGCTCTCCCTCCACGCGACTCGTCCTCCCGGCGGGGCCGCCGCCTCCGCGCCGCCTCCCGCATCCGCTTCCTCGATCCGCTCCACGACGCGGTAGATCATGATGGGGCCCAGGGACTCCGCCTGGCGCGCCGCCGCCAACCCCCGGCGCAAGAGCTCCAGCAGGGCCAGGAAGGTGACGATGATCTCCGGCCGCCGCGCGCCGTCGGCGAAGAGCCGGCTGAATTCGATCGGGCTCTCGGCCGCCAGCCGATCCAGCAACGCCACGATCCGCTGCCCGACGTTGAGCTCCTCCGGCGTGATCTCGATCGGGGTCGGAGTGTCGGCCCGCCGCAGGACGTTCCGGAACGCGCGCAAGAGCTCCAGCATCGAGATTTGGAGAGGTCCCTCCACCTCGAGCGGGATGGCGGGCGACTCCCGGTGATGCAGCAGGAGCTGCTCCGACTCCAGCAGCCCCAACGTCTGGGCCGCCTCCTTGAACTTCTTGTACTCCAGGAGCCGGCTCACCAGTTCGGCGCGGGGATCCCCCTCCGCCGCCTCCTCCCCTTCCGCCGTTTCCTCCGGCGGTAGGAGCATCCGAGACTTGATGTGAATGAGGGTCGCCGCCATGAGCAGGAACTCGCCGGCGACATCGAGGTCCAGCTCCTCCATGAGGGCGAGGTAGCGCAGGTATTCCTCGGTGATGGTGGCGATCGGAATGTCCAGAATGTTGATCTGGTGTTCCCGGATCAGGTGCAGGAGGAGGTCCAGGGGGCCCTCAAACATCTGGAGCTTGACCTGAAACGTCATGGGCCCTCCCCCACCCGGACCAGCGGGCGGAGTTGCGCAAATCGCTTGGGGCCGATGCCCGGCACCGCCAAGAGGCCCTCGGCCCGCCCGAACGGCCCGTGGGCCTCCCGGTGCGCGATGATGCGCTGGGCAAGCACCGGCCCGATCCCGGGAAGGGCCTGCAGCCTCTCGCCGTCGGCCCGATTGATATCCAGGGGCAGGAGCGCGCCCGCATGGCTCGGCGCAGTCTCCTGTCCGGGGCGGGCGGCTTGCACGCCAACGGTCTCGCGCGGTGGCGTGCTCATCGCCGGCGCCTCCGCGGCGGACCACGCCTGACCCGCGCGCACCGGGACT
>JBGPQZ010000294.1:0-3837 GCA_041489335.1 Methylomirabilia bacterium | reverse complement strand
GGAGCCGATCGACGCCGCCGTGGTCCTCTCGGCCGACTCGCACGGCCAGGTGATCGTGGACGCCCTCAAGGCAGGGAAGCACGTCTTCACCGAGAAGCCGATGTGCTTTACCCTGCGCGAGGCGGACGAGATCATCGCCGCGAAGAAGCAGGCCGGCACCATTTGCATGGTCACCTACATGAAGCGGTACGACCCGGGCTTCCGCTACGCCCAGCCGCTGATCCAGAAGATGCGGAACCTGCAGGCCATCCACATCACGGTCCTGCACCCCAACGAGGAGAACCAGATCGGCCACCACGACATCCGCCGCTTCCCGGACGTGCCGGCCGACGTGCGGGTCAAGCTCCGGGCGGACCAGGACGCCCTGATCCGCGAGGCGATCGGCGAGTTCACCCCGCTGGAGCGGCGCGTCTTCGCGGGAAACCTCCTCTCCACCCTCGTCCACGACATCAACGTCCTGCGGGGGCTGTCGGGCGATCCCGAGGAGGTCCTCTTCACCGACGTCTGGCACGGCGGCGAGGGAATGGTGACCTGCCTGCGCTACGCCTCGGGCGTGCGCGCCATCGTGAGCCTCCAGTACCTGCCCGACCTGGCCCACTACGAGGAGACGGTGGCCTACTACGGCAAGGCCGACCGCGTGCGCCTGGTCTTCCCCTCCCCCTTCTTCCGGAACCTGCCCACGCCCGTGATCGTGGAGGGTATGGAGGACGGGAAGCCCTTCGAGAAGCAGGTGATCGCCTCGATGAAGGAAGCCTTCAAGGAGGAGATGCTCTACTTCGCCGACTGCGTGGAGCAGGGGAAGCAGCCCCTCACCACGCCCGAGGAGGCGAAGGGGGACGTGGCCCTGCTCCACAAGATCTTCCACGCCATCCAGCGGCCGCTCGTGGCCTGACCCGCCGGCCGCCCTCTCGGCGGCCCGGACGCGGAGGAGCCGATGCCGACGAAGACTCCCCTGACCCTGGGCGTGGGGGTGCTGGGCTACGCGGGCGTAGCCCGCGCCCACCTGAACGCCCTCAAGAAGCTCCCATACATCTTTCCGGAGCCCCCGGTCCGCTTCCGCCTGGTGGGCCTGGGGGGGCGCTCGCCGGCCGGCGTCGAGGCGGCGGTTCGGCGGTACGGGTTCGAGTACGGCACCACCGACTGGCGGCGCCTGGTGGAGGATCCGCGAATCGATCTCTTCATCAACTGCGCCCCCAACGACACCCACGCCGAGCCGTGCCTCCGCGCGGTGCAGGCGGGCAAGCACCTCCTATGCGAGAAGCCGCTGGCGCGGGATGCCCGCGAGGCCAAGCGGATGTGGGACGGCGTCCGCCGCAAGCGGATTGTCCACCAGGTGAGCTACAACTACCGCTTCGTCCCGGCCGTCCGCCTCGCCCGCGAGATGATCCAAGCCGGCGACCTGGGGGAGATCATCCACTTCCGGACGCGCTACGCCGACGACACCCTGAGCGATCCGGCCGCACCGCACACCTGGCGGCAGGAGAAGCGGCGGGCGGGAAGCGGCGCCGTGGGGGACATCGCCTCCCACGCGCTGGACCTCGGCCGGTTCCTGATCGGCGAGCTCAAGAGCCTCTCCGGCATGTCGCGCATCGTGGTGCCGCGCCGCCCCGCCAGGGCGGGCTCCCGCCAGACGAAACCCGTGGACGTCGAGGATCTCTACGCGGGCGCCATCGAGTTTGCGAACGGAGCCATGGGCACGCTGGAGGTCTCGATGTTCTGCCCGGGGCGCAAGAACTACCTCACCTTCGAGGTGAACGGAACCAGGGGAAGCGTCAGTTTCAACCTAGAGCGGCTGAACGAACTGGAGGTCTTCCGGGTGGAGGCGGCGGGACGCCGGGATCGGGGCTTCAAGACGGTCCTGGTGACCGACGGGGATCATCCATACGGGGGACGCTGGTGGCCGCCGGGCCACATCATTGGTTGGGAGCACGCCTTCGTCCACCAGCTCCACCACCTGGTCCGGGCGATCGCCGGCGAGACCACGGTGCCGCCGCTGGCCGCCGATTTCCGGGACGGCTACCTCGATGCCGTCCTGTGCGACGCACTCGTCGAGGCCGCGCGCACCGGCCGACGCGTGCGGGTCTAATGACCAATGGCCAATTCCCAATGACCAATTGGGATACATCCATCGGTCATTGGTCATTTGCCATCGGTCATTGGCCTTTCTTTTTCGCTCTACCTTGACCGCCATCGCAAGATGTGAGAGGCTTTCGTTACATTAGAAGGGGGGTGGTTGTAGGCCGAATTCCGGGTGATGTTTCGCGGGCGTTCCACCGTGTGTTCTCACGTAGGAGGAGACTGGCAATGAGAACCCGATCGTGGACAGTACTGGCGTTCCTCGTCACCTGTGGGGTGATGGGTGCCTCCCTCGTCCTCCCCGGCCCCGCGACGGCCGGCGCGCCCACCGAGCTGGTCATGGCCGACAGCATGTCGGGCGCGAACTTCCAGACCTACTTCCAGAAGTTCGTGATCCCCGCCATCAAGCAGTCCCTCGGGATCAACATCAAGTATCTCGTCACCAGCGACGCCGAGCAGATCCAGAAGACCAAGGCCTGGAAGCCGGGCCAGGGCGACTTCCACATCCTCTTCCCGAAATCCATCGCCGCCTGGGTGAAGTCGGGCATCCCGCTGGAGACTCTCAATACCACCAACATCCCGAACTCGGCCAAGATCGATCCCCAGTACCTGAAGCAGGATGAGGGGGTGGAGCTGCAGAGCAAGGCCGTCCTCTACTGGCGGACCTCGTACGCCCTGATCCACAACAGCCTGAATGTCAAGACCCCGCCCAAGTCCTGGAAGGAGTTCTACGATCGCCGCGCGGAGTTCAAGGGCCACATCGGCCTGATCCGACCGGACGCCAAGTCCAGCTCCGCCTGGCGTCAGCGGGTGGTCTTCCTGAACGCCTTCCTGAAGGAGAAGATGAGCCTGCCCCTGGCGCAGCTGCAGAATGATCCGGCCTTCCAGGATGCCTGGAACAAGCTCAAGGACTTCACCAAGCACGCCACGGCCCCTCTGGCCTCGGAGCCGGTGAACCTGTTCGAGAACTTCAACTCTGGCGAGACCTGGATCGCCCTGTACGCCCAGGACTACGCGCTCTGGTCGGCGCGCCAGGGGACCATGCCGCCGACCATCAAGGCCACCTATCCCGAGGAGGGCGCGGACGAGCTGGCCACGAGCTACTTCGCCGTGCCCTCCGGCATCCCGCCGGAGTACAAGGAGGCGGCCTTCAAGGTCGTCAACTACCTCCTCTCCGATGACCAGCAGGTCCGCCTGGTTTCCACCATGTGGCAGTATCCCGGGACCGAGATCACCGATCAGATCCCGGGGATCGTCTGGGAGATGATCCCGAAACTGGACGTGCTGAAGAAGACGGCGATCCCGCGCGACCGCATCCGGAAGGACATGATCGACTATATCAAGGATCACGCGAAGGAGCTGCTGCCGTAACTACGCGCCCTCACCCTGCCTTCTCCCCGCTTAGCGGGGCGAGGAGTGAAAGAGAGTAAACCCTCTCCCCACTGAGGTGGGGAGAGGGTTGGGTGAGGGGTCTGACGTAGGAAGGGGGCGGGATGGGCCCGCCCCCTTCCCGTGTCGCCCGACCCATGAGGATGGCATGACATCATTCTGGCATCGGCACTCGAGGCACGCGATCACGTTCTTCTTGCTCCTGCCGGCCCTGCTCTGTTTCTTCGGCCTCTTCTTCTACCCCATGCTCCTCACCGTCGTCCTGAGCTTCCGGCCCGAGGGACAGGAGGTGGGCTGGACCCTGGGGAACTACGCCAAGTTCCTCACCGACCCCGACGGCCGCTGGGTCATCCTGCTCACCTTCATCCTGGC
>JBGPQZ010000293.1:0-3839 GCA_041489335.1 Methylomirabilia bacterium | reverse complement strand
GGGTGAGCACGTGAAGTCTCCGCCCCTCTTCCTGGGTCAGTGTCATCTGTCCTCCTCTCTGTAGGAGCGGACAGAATCACTGATCTGTTAGGGGAGGACAAATTCACTGAGCTGCCACAGGCATGGGGCTTTTCCTTGACGCCCATCCAGGCGGGGTGCTAGGATAAGCCAACAAAAAAACGGGAGCCCGGGAAGCCGGGCTGAGAGGGTGGGGCGGTTTCCTCACCGACCGTTCGAACCTGACCTGGGTAATGCCAGCGTAGGGACCAGCGAGAACAACGTAACCGCCCTTCGTGGCGGTTTTTTTGTTTGCCGTATTCCCATTGAGCAAGTGGAGGAGGCGGCCCATGACCCAGATCGAATGCGCCCGCCAGGGCATCGTCAGCGACCAGATGGGGGAGGCGGCGCGGGCCGAAGGCGTCCCGCCGGAATTCATCCGCGACGGGATCGCCGCCGGAAACATCGTCCTCTGCCATAACCGCACACGCCGGGACGGCCGGCCGCTGGCGGTGGGAAAGGGGCTCCGCACGAAGGTGAACGCCAATATCGGGACGTCATCGGACGACCTGGATATCGCCAAGGAACTGGAGAAGGCCCGGGTGGCGGTGGCGAGCGGCGCCGACGCCATCATGGACCTGTCCACGGGCGGGCCGGTGGACGCCATCCGCCGCGCAATCATCGCCGAGACGGCCGCCTGCATCGGAAGCGTGCCGCTCTACCAGGCAGCCCTGGACGCGGTGCGGACCCGGCGGAAGGCGATCGTGGACATGACCGTGGATGACATCTTCAACGGGATCCGGAAGCACGTCGAGGACGGCGTGGACTTCATCACCGTCCACTGCGGCGTGACCCGAAGCACGGTGGAGCGGATGCGAGCCGAGGGGCGGATCATGGACGTGGTGTCCCGCGGCGGCGCCTTCTCGATCGAGTGGATGACCTACAATCGCCGCGAGAATCCCCTCTACGAGCATTTCGATCGTCTCCTCGAGATCGCCAAGGCTTACGATGTCGTGTTGTCGCTGGGGGATGGGTTCCGTCCGGGGTGTCTGGCGGACGCCACCGACCGCGCCCAGGTCCACGAGCTCATCCTGCTGGGGGAGCTGGCCCAGCGGGCCTGGGACGCGGGGGTGCAGGTGATGATCGAGGGGCCGGGCCACATGCCGATTCAGCAGATCGAAGCGAACGTCCTGCTCCAGAAGCGGCTGTGTCACGGGGCCCCGTTCTATGTGCTGGGTCCGCTGGTAACCGACATCGCCCCCGGCTACGACCATATCGGGTGCGCCATCGGCGGGGCGATCGCGGGGGCGGCGGGCGCCGACTTCCTGTGCTATGTCACCCCGAGCGAGCACCTTCGCCTCCCCACGGTGGAGGATGTTCGCGAGGGGGTCATCGCCGCTCGGATCGCCGCGCACGCCGCCGATATCGCCAAGGGAGTGGCGGGGGCGATGGACCGAGATGTGCGGATGGCCAGACACCGGAAGCGGCGGGACTGGGAGGGCCAGTTCGCCGAAGCCCTCGACCCGGAAAGGGCCAGGCGGCTGCGAGCCGAGTCCGGCGTTGCCGATCACGGGGCCTGCACGATGTGTGGTGAGTTCTGTGCCTACAAGGTCATGGATGATGCCATGCAGCGGCAGGCGGCCGTGTAGGCGGAGCGGCGGAGCCTTCCCACCCCCAATCGGCTAGTCCGAAGGACTCCGGACTCCTGCGGAGGGGCGGAACGGTCCGAGGGCCAGCAGGACAGAGTTGAGCGCCGGGCGAGGCGAGGCGCTACTCCTCGGCGAGCTTGATCGGGCCCTGGTACAGCGTCACGCCGTGCGGCAGTTTCCTCGAGGGACACCGGATCGGCTTGGTGAACATGGGGTCGTCGTGGATGGACTTGAGATACTCGTCCCGGAAACGCGGGTGGGCGATGCTGGCGACGGCCAGCGCCTTTTCGCCGGCCGTGAGCCCCCGCAGGTCGGCGATCCCGTATTCGTCGACGATCACCACCCCGTCGTAGGACGAGGCCGTCAAGCTCACGCCCGGCGGGTGGACCCGGGCGATCTTGGAGTCGCCCTTGTCGGTCAGGCTCTTGATGGTGATGATGGGGACGCCGTAGGCGGGATCGTTCAGGGCCCGGACGAAATCGGGCTGGCCGCCGACGCCGCTGTAGTAGCGGTGCGCGTCCACGTAGTCGGCCCAGACGTTGCCGAAGAGATCCACGCCCATGGCCGTGTTGATCGAGATGAACGGGCTGTTCTTGCGGATGACCTCCGTGGCATTGGTGACGGCGCAGGGGCGCATCTGGACGCCCGCCCGCAGGTGGACGAACTCGTACAGCGCCTTGGACCCCATGATCAGGGACGTGGTGCTGTAGCCCATGTGCTGCTTCTTCATCCGGTTCGTGACGATGCCCTGTTTCTGGAGCATCATCAGCCCGTCACCGTAGAGCTCGGTCTGGATGCCCAGATCCCGAAAGTCCGCTTCCTTGATGGTCCCGACGACGGCATCGGGGATCTGCCCGATGCCCACCTGGAGTGTCACCCCATCCCGGATGAAATGGGCGGCGACCAGCTCGCCGATCCGGCGCTCGGCCGGGGGCAGGCTGTCGAAATCGGGGGCGGGGAAATCGTAGACCGGCTTGACCTCATCCTCGACCAGGTAATCCAGGGACGAGACGTCCACGACGCTCTGGCCCTGGGTGAAGGGCATGCCGTAGTCCAGCTCGGCGATGACGCACTTGGCGTGATCGATGGCGGTGTGCAGCGCTTCCACCGACAGCCCCAGGCTGTGCTCGCCCGTCACCTCGTGCGGGCGGACCTTGAAGATGGCCACGTCGGGCATGTACGGCTTGTCCTTGCCGATCAGGCTGTCCAGGTTGGCCAAGGTGCAGGGTAGGTAGAAGGCGCGGCCTTCATTGGCCGCCTTGCGCACGTCCCCCCCGGAAAAGATGGAATAGGCCATGATCCGGTCCTGGAGCCCCGTCTCCACATAGGAGACGGGGCCCTGGAGGAGGATATGGACCATCCGGAGATACGGCAGCTTGGGCCAGCCCACCTTGAGGGCGGCGGTGATGGCGTCGAGCGAGGCGGTCGGCGTCGCGGCGTTCGATCCGACGTACACGGTGATCGTGTCTCGCGCGGGGAATTCCCTGGCGATGACGTCCGGGATGTCACCCAGCTTGATGACGGCGGGCTGATGCGTCATGGTTGGACCCCCCTCTTGGCCTGGATGATTCACGAATAGAACCGTGAACTATCCGGAGCAAATGATCGCGGACGCGAGTGGGCAGAGCCCCCGCAGGGGCCGCCCCCAGTCCGAGACCCGTCCGGAGCTTCTCCGCTCTCGTCGTGAGATCCAGGCCCATCTGCCAACCGCACTGCAAGAGGGCCGCCCGGTCCCGGACCGGCGAGGCCATTCGGGGTCCGCCCCGCACCCGCGCGGCGAACCGCCGGTTCACCGATGCTCCTCAACCCTAGCCCCCCCCTCGTGCCGTTGTCAAGGGGGAGACGACAGGGGGAGACGACGACGCGGCCCGCCCCCGCTTGGGTGCGCGGCGAAGGGGAAGCCCCGGTCCGCCGAGGGCTCTCAGTAGTCCTGGGGGTCGAGGAAGTCGCGCAGGCCGTCGCCGGCCAGGTTGAAGGAGAGGGCGAGGGAGAAGATGGCGAGCCCGGGCCACCAGGCCATCCAGGGAGCCGTCTCGAGGAACTGCTGGGCGGTGTTGAGCATCGTCCCCCAGCTCGGAGTGGGAGGCTGTACGCCCAGCCCGAGGAATGAGAGGATGGCCTCGGCGATGATCGCGCCCGGGATCGAGACGGTGGCCTGGACCAGGAGGGCACTGAAGATGTTCGGCAGGATGT
>JBGPQZ010000292.1:0-3852 GCA_041489335.1 Methylomirabilia bacterium | reverse complement strand
GGAGGACCTCCTGGCGAACAAGGACGTGCAACGCGCCTACCTGGGGCGCGAGCGGAACGGGGGATGAGGCCAACCGCTGCCTCTGGTGGCTGACGAGAGCTCCTCGGGGTCTTGGCGGTTTGCGGTTCTCCATCGGTCGTGAGTGGTGAGGAGAGTGAGCGATGTACTGGGAACCGGCGAACGAGTGCATGCACCGGGAGGAGTTGGAGCAGCTCCAGCTCGAGCGGCTGCAGGCGACGTTGAATCGCGTTTACGGGCGCGTCCCCTTCTACCGCAAGAAGTTCGACGCGCTGGGGATCTCGCCCGAGGACGTCGTGTCCCTGGCCGACCTGGCGCGGCTGCCGTTCACCACCAAGGCCGACCTGCGCGACAACTATCCCTACGGCCTGTTCGCGGTGCCGATGCGGGAGGTGGTGCGGCTCCACGCCTCCTCGGGGACGACGGGCACGCCCACGGTGGTCGGGTACACCCGGAACGACATCCGCACCTGGAGCAACCTCGTGGCCCGCATCATCACCATGGGGGGGGTCACGAAGGACGACGTGATCCAGGTGGCCTTCGGCTACGGCCTGTTCACGGGGGCCTTCGGGCTGCACTACGGGGCGGAGCGGATCGGGGCCTCGGTCATCCCCGCCAGCAGCGGCAACACGCCGCGCCAGATCAAGATCATGCAGGACTTCAAGACCACGGCCCTGGTCTCGACGCCGTCCTACGCCCTGCTCATCGGCGACACGCTGCGGGAGATGGGGCTTCCCCCCTCGGCCCTGTCGCTCAAGTGGGGCCTGTTCGGGGCGGAGCCGTGGTCGGACGCCATGCGGCAGGAGATCGAGGAGCGGCTGGGGATCGTCGCCACCGACAACTACGGGCTGTCCGAGGTGATCGGGCCCGGCATCTCGGGTGAGTGTCTGGAGCGGAAGGGGTTGCACATCAACGAGGACCACTTCATCGCCGAGGTGGTGGACCCGGAGACGCTCCAGCCCGTGCCGCCGGGGGAGGTCGGGGAACTCGTCCTGACCGCCCTCACCAAGGAGGCGTTCCCGATGATCCGCTACCGCACCCGGGACCTGACCCGCCTCCTGCCCGGTGAGTGTGCCTGCGGGCGCACGGGCCGGCGCATGAGCCGGGTCCTCGGGCGGAGCGACGACATGCTGATCATCAAGGGCGTGAACGTCTTCCCGTCGCAGGTCGAGGCGGTCCTCTTCGAGATCGAGGGCACGGAGCCGCACTACCAGATCGTCATCGACCGGAAGGGGGCCATGGACGAGGCGACGGTCCTGGTCGAGGTGGGGGAGTCCATCTTCTTCGATCAGATGCGGCGGCAGAAGGAGATGGTCGAGCACATCCAGAAGCGGCTGGCCCAGGAGCTGGGGGTCAGCTTCGAGGTGAAGCTCGTCGAGAAGAAAACGCTGGAGCGGTTCGAGGGGAAAGCGAAGCGGGTGGTGGACAACCGCAAGCTGTGGACGAGCCCCCCCGGCGGGGCGGGCTCGTAGGATCGCACGTCGCCCGCGATGAGATTTCCGAACGCGCTGCGCGCCCTGAACCATCGGGACTACCGGCTCTTCTGGACCGGTCAGCTCGTCTCGCTGATCGGCACCTGGATGCAGTCGGTCGGCCAGTCCTGGCTGGTCCTCACGCTGACCAACTCCCCCTTCAAGCTGGGCCTCATCGGCACGCTGCAGTGGGGTCCCATGCTCTTCCTGTCCTTCGTGGCCGGGGCGGTCGCCGATCGCGTGCCCAAGCGCCGGCTGATCCTGGCGACCCAGACGGCCCTCATGCTCCAGGCGTTCGTGCTGGCGGGGCTGACCTGGGGCGGGCATGTCCAGTACTGGCACGTGGCGATCCTGGCATGCTTCTACGGCTTGGCCGCGACGGCGGACATGCCCACGCGCCAGTCGTTCATCGTGGAGATGGCGGGCAAAGACGACCTGATGAACGCCATCGCCCTGAACTCCATGGTCTTCAACGGGGCGCGGGTGGTGGGGCCGGCCGTGGCGGGCCTGCTGGTGGACCGGTACGGCATTCCCATCGCGTTCTTCCTGAACGGCCTGAGCTTCATCGCGGTCATCGGCGCGCTCTTTGCGATGGAGGCCGAGGGGCGCCCGGCGTCCCGGACCACCAGCACGATGCGGGAGGAGATCGCGGCCGGCCTCCGCTACGGCCTGGGGACGCCACACGTCTCCCTGATCCTGGGCCTCCTCCTCGTCGTGAGCCTGTTCCTGGTCAACCACAACGTGCTCGTGCCCCTCCTGGCGCGGGACGTCCTCCACGAGGGACCGCACGGCTTCGGCCTGCTGATGGCCGCCCTCGGTGCCGGGGCCGTGGTGGGGGCCATCGGCATGGCCATGGTCGGGCAGGGCCGGCCCCCGCGTGCCGTCATGCTCACGGCCGCCCTGATCCTGGCCGTGGTAATCTTCCTGCTGGGGTTCGTCCGGGTCTTCTGGCTGGCCGCCGCCGGCCTCACGCTGGCCGGGCTGGCGCAGATCATCTTCATGACGAGCTGCAACACGACCCTGCAGGTCACGGTGCCGAATGAGCTGCGCGGCCGCGTCATGAGCCTCTACGCCTTCGTCTTCGCGGGGGTCACACCCATCGGGTCGTTCCTGGTGGGATCCATCGCCGAGGTGTTCGGAGTGCCCATGGCCTTTGCGACCGGCGGGGCCCTCGGCCTGCTCCTGGTGGCGGCGCTCACGCTCGTGGCGAGGCATCGGCTCCCGCCCGGCGAGCCCCGGGCGGACCAGGTTGCCTAGGCGCGGCCGCCCAGTTCGCATCGCCTGCCTGCTCGTCTAAGGTGGTCTTCGACGCCATCCGACAGCTCATGATCCCGCCGGCGCCGAGCCGCCGCCGGATCGGCTTTCGCGTCCAGGAGGCCGGCCCGGTCTGTCGCGCGCGGAGGGCACGCAGGCAGCGCTGAGGGAGGAAGCGGAGGGGAGGCTGGTGGGGCAGACGGGGGAAAGCTCCCAGGGTTGGCAACGTTCCCCAAGTCGAAAGGTCCTACTCGCTCAGCAGGCTCGCGACGTGGCGCTTCAGGGCGGGGAGGCGGCGTTGCACGACGCGCCAGACGTGCCGCAAGTAGATGGCCTCGTCCTTCACAGGGCTCTCGCCTCGGCCAGAATGCGGTCCCGAAGGTACGAGCTCAAGGCGCCCTCGGTGACGACGTCCACTCGGCATTCGAACAGTTCCTCCAGGTCGAGCTTGAAGCCGGCGAGATCGAGCAGATCGCGCTCGGGGGCCAGATCCACCAGGAGGTCGAGATCGCTCGCGCCGGCGGCGTCGCCGCGTGCATGGGACCCAAAGACCCGCACCCGGCGGACCCCGTGCGTGTCCGCCAGACGCCGGATCTCCGCAGCCTGCGATGCAAGGTCGATCGGCGGCATGGCTCATCCTCGGGGACGATCACTTGGTCGGACGGTAAGACTATACCATATCCCAGCCGTCCGTTGCATCCTCATGGAATTCCTGCGGAGAGGACTCCGCGGAGCAATCGGCTTCCGCGTCGAGGAGGGTCGGCCGGGCGTAAGCAAATTAGCAAAGCCTGACCCCGCATACAGAGTTCAGCCTTGACAGCCAAGAGCGCTCTGCCGTATGGTCCATGGTCAGGAGAGATCACGATGGGTTCTTCCACGTCCGCACGGGCGCAGATTATCCCGGCAGTCTTCGAGGATGGTGTCCTCAAGCCGGGAATCGCGCTTCCGCTCAAGAATCGTGAACACGTGCAAATCGCGGTGCTGCCAAAGGCCGCCTGGGTAAAGGCACTGGGTGCGCTACTCCGCCGTGTCCATGCGCGCCCGTCTGACTTGCGCCCCGATCAGATTGAGGACGAGATCAGCCTCGCCGCACGGGAGGCCCGCCGAT
>JBGPQZ010000291.1:0-3861 GCA_041489335.1 Methylomirabilia bacterium | reverse complement strand
CGCAGCCTGGCGGAGGAGGCGGTGGACCGGGTGGGGGGACTCCTCGGCCGCCCGGCCGCCTGCCGGACCCATCGGCTGGCCCTGGATGGCTCGGACGGGGAGGAGACGATCGAGGTGCGCCTCTGGGCGGACGTGCCGGACTTGGCTCGTCGGAGCGGCCTCCTGCCCGACCAGGTCCAGACCCTGCTGGAGACGTATGGCCGCCGCTACCCGGCGGTGCTCGGCGTCGCCGGTCGCACCCCGGAGATGAAAGAACGGTTGTGCCCGCAGAATCCGGACATCCGGGCCCAGCTGGTCTATGCCGTGGAGCACGAGCGGACCGAGCGACTCACCGACTTTCTCCTGCGCCGGACCGGGATCGGGAACAGCCCGTGCCTGGGGAAGGATTGCTGCGAGCGGATCGCCGGCTGGATGGGGGAACTGAAGGGCTGGGGTAGGGAGCGAATCGACCAGGAGATCAAGGACTACCTGGATGAAATCGCCCTCGGGCAGCGCTTCCGCGAAGAGCAGGGAGCCGCGGCCACACGGGGAGATGCGACTGCCGCCAGGGTTTTGGGCGGCTGGGCAGTCTAGCCTGTGCTATAGTGTGGCGCATGCGGTTTTTCGGCCTGCGTGCCCGTCGGATGGTCGTGGTCGGCGCATTCTCCGGCCTCGTGGGATGCGCGCTGATGCACGGAGGTTCCATGGCCGCTGAAAAGACGGACGCCGTCCCGTCGCACCTCTCGCTGCAGGGCCACCGCGGCGCCGCCGCTCTCGCGCCCGAGAACACGCTGGCCAGCTTCCGAAAGGCCATCGAACTCGGCGCGGACGCCGTGGAGATGGACCTGCAGGCCACCAGGGATGGCGTCGTGGTCATCATCCACGACGACACGGTGGACCGCACCACCGACGGCCGGGGGCGCGTCACCGACCTCGGCCTGGCCGAGATCAAGCGGCTGGATGCGGGAGTCAAGTTCGGGCCGGCCTTCCGGGGCGAGCGGATTCCCACGCTGCGGGAGGTTATCGACCTCGTCAAGGCCAGCGGGAACGACCGGTTTCGGCTGAACCTGGAGATCAAGTTCGCCGAGGGCCGCGAAGAGCAGCCCGCGGACCTCGAGGAGCGGATCCTCCAGGTCCTGCGGGAGACCGACTTCCTGGGCCGGGTGACCGTCCAATCCTTCCACCATCCGTCTCCAGCCAAGATGAAGACGCTGGCGCCATCCATCCCCACCGGCCTGCTGGTCGGGCAGCGTCGGCAGCCGAACGACCCCGTGGCCGCGGTGCGGCAATACCACGCGGACTACTATGCGCCCCACTACTCCCTGGTGACGGCCGAGTTGCTGGGGGCCCTGCACCGGGCGGGCATCCCGGTGGTCACCTGGACCGTGAACGACCCGGCAGACATGCGCCGGCTCATCGAGATGGGAGTCGGCACCGTGCCGGGGGACGGGATCATCTCGGACTACCCGGATCGGTTGGTGAACCTGCGAAAGGTTCGTCGGCAGCCCTGACCCCGAACGGGGTAACGGTGTAGTTGAACCGCAAAGAGCGCCTGTCTGCGTGTGGAACGCACAGGCAGGCAAAGCCCGCAAAGAAAGACTCATCGCATTCGGAATACCCTGCATCTCTTTGCGGTCTTTGCCTGCCTGCCGCGACGCGTGCGGCGCAGGCAGGCGAGCTTTGCGGTGAAATGATTCGGCTGATCGGAACTCGAGGGCGAAACCCGCGACAGAGGAGGATGCCATGAAGAGAACGGTTCCGTTCCGGAAGGTGGCGTTGCTCGCCATCGGGCTCGTGGTGCTCGCGACCCTCTTGCCGGTGCCCTCCGGGGCCCAGCAGAAAGTCCAGGTGGACTTCTGGCACGGCCTGACCCAGCCGCTGGGCGGCATCCTGGAGAAGGTGGCGGCCGACTTCAACGCCTCGCAGTCCAAGTACCAGGTGAACGCGACGTTCAAGGGGAGCTATCCCGAGACCATGGTGGCGGCCATCGCCGCCTTCCGCGCCGGGAACGCGCCGCACATCGTGCAGATGTTCGAGGTGGGCACCGCCACCATGATGGCGGCCCGCACCGCTATCAAGCCGGTGCACGAGCTGGCCAAGGAGACCGGCGTCACCATCGACCCCAAGAACTACGTCGGCGGCGTGCGGGGGTATTACAGCACCCCGGACGGCAAGCTGGTCTCCATGCCCTTCAACAGCTCGACCCCCATCACCTGGTACAACAAGGACGCCTTCAAGAAGGCGGGCCTGGACCCCGAGAAGCCGCCCAAGACCTGGGAAGAGACCCGCGAGGCCGCCAAGAAGATCCGGGCGGCCAACGCCGCGGCCTGCGGCTACACCATGGCCTGGCCCACCTGGACCCAGTTCGAGAACTTCAGCGCCATCCACAACATCCCGCTGGCCACCAAGGCCAACGGCATGAAGGGGATGGACGCCGAGCTCCGGATCAACAGCCCGCTCCACATCAAGCTCGTGCAGATGCTGATGGACATGCACAAGGAGGGCACCTTCAAGTACGGCGGGCGTGACGGCTCCGCCGACGCACTCTTCCCGTCGGGCGAGTGCGCCATCTTCCACGGCTCTTCCGGCATGCGCGCCCGCGTCCTCCGCGAGGCGAAGTTCCAGTGGGGCGTGACCATGCTGCCGTACTACAAGGGCGTGCCGGGCGCACCGAAGAACTCCATCATCGGGGGCGCCAGCTTCTGGGTGATGACCTCGCCCAAGCGCACGGCGGAGGAGTACAAGGCGGTGGCGGAGTTCTTCAGCTACATCAGCCGGCCGGAAGTGGACGCCAAGTGGCACATGGACACCGGCTACGTGCCCATCACCCTGGCCGGATTCGCGCTCGCCTCCGGGCAGGGGTATTACATCAAGAATCCCGGGGCGGACATCCCGTTCCGCCAGCTCACGCTCACCGAGCCCACCGAGAACTCGATGGGCCTGCGGCTGGGCAACATGCCGGAGATTCGTGTCGTGATTCAAGAGGAGATGGAGAAGGCGTTCCAGGGCCAGCAGACCGCCAAGCAGGCGATGGACAACGCCGTGCAGCGCGGCAACACCGTCCTGCGGAACTTCGAGCGGACCAACCGCCCGTAGTGGAGGCGTGGCGGGCGAGCCGCCAATCCGCCGCGGAATTCGCGGGGAGGGATGAAACCGCAGATTACGCAGATTACGCAGATGTCACGGATGGGGTCCGCCCTGAAAAAATCTGTGTAATCTGTGGTTCCCTCGGCCCTGTGGCGCCTTGGCGGTTTGTACCCTCGGATCACGGTCGCTGTTTTCTTCCTGCGCAGGAGCCACTGATGCGCCGGCGCGTCATCTTTCCCAACAAGGTCCTCCCGTATCTGCTCCTCGCACCCCAGCTCGCCATCACGGTGGTCTTCTTCTTCTGGCCGGCCGCCCAGGCGATCTATTATTCTGTGCTCCTCCAGGATCCCTTCGGCCTCCGCACCCAGTTCGTCTGGCTGGAGAACTTCCGCACGATCCTCACCGACCCCCTGTACCTCGGCTCCATCCGCGTCACGGTCGTCTTCTCCAGCGCCGTGGCCGCGCTTGCCATGGGGGTGGCGCTGCTCTTCGCGGTGATGGCGGACATGGGCATCCGGGGCGCCCGGATCTATCGGACGCTCTTGATGTGGCCGTACGCCGTGGCGCCCGCCGTGGCCGCGAGCCTGTGGCTCTTCATTTTTCACCCCTCCATCGGGTTCCTCGGCCGCAGCCTGAACGACATGGGGATTCTCTGGGACTACAAGCTGAACGGGAGCCAGGCGCTCCTTCTGGTCATCCTGGCCTCGGCCTGGAAACAGGTGAGCTACAACTTCCTGTTCTTCCTGGCCGGTCTGCAGGCGATCCCGAGGTCGGTCGTGGAGGCGGCCTCGATGG
>JBGPQZ010000290.1:0-3904 GCA_041489335.1 Methylomirabilia bacterium | reverse complement strand
TTCATCGTCTTCCAGTCGGACCGCCATCGGAGCCAGCTCGACATCTTTCTCTTCGACCGGGAGGCGCGGACGCTGGACCCCTTGCCGGAGGCGAACCACCCGACGGCCTTTGACGGCTTTCCTTCCATCAGCGCCGATGGTCGCGTGATCGTCTTCGAATCCGACCGGCTGAACGGGAAGCCGAAGATCTTCGTGTTCGATCGTGAGCAGCGTACGCTCTCGGAACTCGGCGGGGCCAACGAGGCCACGGCGGAGGACGGGCTGGCCGCCATCAGCAACTGACCGGAGCCGCTAGCCCCTGGCCGGTAGCCGCTAGCGATCGAGGAACGGAACCCGTAAACCGGGGGAGGTGCGGCATGAGAGACTTCCGAGAGCTGAAGGTGTGGAACCGATCCGGAAATGATTCGCTTTCTCCAGATCGCGCTCGGTTCTGCCGGCGAACTGGAGTACGAACTCTTGCTTGCCCGCGATTTGGCTTATCTGAGCGAATCTGACTACACCACACTCGTAGATAGTGTGGTAGAGGTAGGACGCATGCTGAGCGTGTTCGTTCGGAGGCTGAAGGACCAAAGCTAGAGGCCAGCGGCTAGCGGCCAGGGGCCAGTAGCTCACACCACACGGGGAGGGAACGACCATGCAGGGGAAGGTGAAGTGGTTCAACGTGACGAAGCGCTTCGGGTTCATCGTGCGGGACGACAAGGGCCCGGACGCCTTCGTCCACGCCAGCGATGTCGAGGGTGGGCGGACCCTGCGCGAGGGAGAAACCGTCGAGTTCGACCTCGGCCAGGACGATCGGGGCCGGCCCAAGGCGGTCAAGGTCAAGGTCGTCTCCTGAGACCGCTTGTGCGGAATGCCCAATGACCAATTGGGACCCATCGGATTCGTCATTGGTCATTGGGAATTGGTCATTGGGCATTTGGCGGCCGATGCCTGGATCTCCCCGCCCGCCATCTGACGGAAATCTGCCGGGATCGGCGCCTCGAACTCCAGCCAGGCGTCGCTCACCGGATGCCGGAACGCCAGATGCCAGGCGTGGAGCATCTGCCGCGGGGCGACCGGCTCCTCCGACCCGCCCCGCCGCCGCTCGCGTCGCCCGCCGTACGCCTGGTCCCCGATCACCGGATGACCGATGTGCGCCAGGTGCACCCGGATCTGATGGGTGCGGCCGGTCTCCAGGCCGAGCTCCAGTAGGGTCATGCCCGCAAGGCGCCGGAGCACCCGGTAGGCCGTCCGGGCCTCCCGGCCTCCCTCGCTCCGGACGCCCATCCGCTTCCGATCGTGCTCCCGCCGGCCGATGGCGGCCTCGATCCGCCCCGCCTCCTGCGGCACCTTGCCATGGACCAGGGCCAGGTATCGCTTGCGCACGACGCGCCCCTTGAACTGCTGGCAGAGCGAGTGGTGCGCCGTCTCGGTCTTGGCGACGACCATGACGCCGGAGGTGTCCCGATCCAAGCGGTGCACGATGCCGGGTCGCTCGACGCCGCCGATGCCCGGCAGGTGCTCGCAATGGGCCAGGAGGGCATGGACCAGCGTGCCGGTGGTCCAGCCCGCCCCCGGATGCACGACCAGGCCGGCCGGCTTGTTCAGCACGAGCAGCTCCGCGTCTTCGTAGAGGATGTCGAGCGGAATGGCCTCCGGGCGGAGGTCGAGAGGCTCGGCCGGGGGGATCTCCAGTTGGATGCGCTCCCCGGGCACGACCGCGTGGCGGGCCTTCTGCGGATGCGCGTTCACGAGCACCCGCCCGTCCTCGATCAGGCGCTGGACGCGGGCGCGCGCGAGGCCGCTCCTCCGGGTCAGGAAGACGTCCAGCCGCTGCCCCCCCTCGCGCTCGCCGACGAGGAATTCGCGAATGTCCACCATCGGCCATTGGCTATTAGCCATTGGCTATTAGCCATTGGGTAGGGCTGCGCCCTTCCTCCAACGGCCAAAGGCCAATAGCTAAAGGCCCTTTCTTTCCCGCCGCCACTCCAGCAGCACCTGCAGGATCATCAGGCTGACGCCCACCGAGATGGCCGAGTCCGCCACGTTGAAGACCGGCCAGTGATACCGGGAGACGTGGACGTCGAGGAAGTCCACCACCATCCCGAAGCGCAGCCGGTCGATGAGGTTGCCGATGGCCCCGCCCAGGATCAGCCCCAGGCTGACCGAGGCCAGGGAGTCCTGTCGCAGATACCGCGTGCGGTAGAAGACGATCAGGATGGCGGCGGCAACCGAGATCCCGACGAAGAAGGGATTCCGCACCGTCTCCGGCAGGGTGGCCAGCAGGCTGAAGGCCGCCCCCGGGTTCAGGACGAACGTGATGTCGAAGAACCCGGGAACGATGGGAATGGCTTCCCCAAGGCCGAAGGCCCGCAGGATGAGCGCCTTGCTGACCTGATCCAGCGCAATGATCGCAGCGGCGATGACGTAGAAGATCATAGTGAAGCCGTTGGCCCTTGGCCGTTGGCGATTCGCCATTGGCCGTTGGCCCAAAGGCTAACGGCCAATGGCTAACGGCTACCGTGCGCGGCCTTCCACGACAGACGCGCACCGCTCGCAGAGATCCGGGTGCTCAGCCGAGGTCCCGACGCTCTCCCGGTAGTTCCAGCAGCGCGGGCACTTCGCGCCCGGCGCCCGCCCCACGCGGACCGTCAGCGCCGTGGCCGACTCGTCGCGTACCACCGTGAGGCGCGACACGATGCAGATCGTCTCCAGCTCCTCGCGATGCGCGCGGAGAAACT
The DNA here is from genome assembly GCA_041489335.1 of Methylomirabilia bacterium. Taxonomy (GTDB): domain Bacteria; phylum Methylomirabilota; class Methylomirabilia; order Methylomirabilales; family 2-02-FULL-66-22; genus 2-02-FULL-66-22. The sequence goes on along the minus strand of JBGPQZ010000290.1, from coordinate 1,184 downwards.
CGGCGTCGGCCCCGGCCGCCGTGATCTCCACTGCGGCCTCCTGGGCGCTGCCGATGGTCTTGTCCTTACGCGCCGCCTCCAGGTGCCGCAGCACCTCTTCGCGCGCCGCTAGCAGCCGCTCCCACTCCTGGGCCAGGGCGTCGTTCGTCAGCTCCGGACGGACGGCCGGGAACTCGGTGAGGTGGACGCTCTGCGGCCGATCCGGCATGGGGACGTGGCGCCACACCTCGTCTGCGGTGAAGCTGAGGACGGGGGCCATGAGCTTGACCACGCCCACCAGGATCTCGTACATCGCCGTCTGGGCCGACCGGCGCAGGGGCGACTTGGGCGCCGAGGTGTAGAGCCGGTCCTTCAGGACGTCCAGGTAGAAGGCGGACAGGTCCACGGCGCAGAAGTGGTGCAGGCCGTGGTACAGGACGTGGAACTCGTACGTCTCGTAGGCGGTCCGCACCCGCTCGACCAGCCGTTGCAGGCGGTGCAGGATGAACCGGTCGATGGGGAGCAGCTCCGCCGCCGGCACCGTGTCCCGCGCCGGGTCGAAATCCGACAGGTTCCCCAGCAGGTACCGGCAGGTGTTCCGGATCCGGCGATACCCCTCCACCAGGCGCGTCAGGATCTCCTCCGAGAGCCGGATGTCGTCCCGGTAGTCCATCGCCGCCACCCACAAGCGCAGGACCTCGGCCCCGTGCTTGGCGATGATCTCCTGCGGGGCGAGGACGTTCCCCTGCGACTTGGACATCTTGCGGCCCTCGCCGTCCACCACGAAGCCGTGGGTGAGCACCGCCTTGTAGGGCGGGCCCCCCTGGGCCCCCACCGCCGCCAGGAGCGAGGAGTGGAACCAGCCGCGGTGCTGGTCGCTCCCCTCCAGGTACATGTCGGCGGGCCAGCGCTGGTCGGGTCGGGTCCGGAGGACGGCTGCCTGGCTCACGCCGGAATCGAACCAGACGTCCAGGATGTCGGTCTCCTTCCTGAAGTCCTCGCCCCCGCACGTGGGACACCGGGTCCCGGACGGCACGAGCTCCTTGGCGGACCGCGCGAACCAGACGTCCGCCCCTTCCTGATCCATCAGGGAGGCCACGTGCTCCACCAGGGCGGGCTCCGCCAACAGCGCGCCGCAGCCGGCGCAGTAGAACACGGCGATGGGGACGCCCCAGGCCCGCTGGCGGGAGATGCACCAGTCCGGG
>JBGPQZ010000289.1:0-3910 GCA_041489335.1 Methylomirabilia bacterium | reverse complement strand
CCTGGCCGGCGTCCTGGCGGCGCACACCCTCCTGCCTGTGGTGGGCGTCCCCATGGAAGGGGGCGCCCTGCACGGGCTGGATGCCTTGCTGGCGACCGTCCAGATGCCCGGAGGCATCCCGGTGGCAACCGTCGCCATCGGCAAGGCCGGCGCGCGCAACGCCGCGCTCCTGGCCATCGCCATCCTGGCCCTGTCGGACCCGTCGCTGCGACGGAAGCTCGCGGCGTATCGCGAGCGGCTGACCGCCGAGGTCATCGCCAAGGACCGCCAGCTGCAGGCGCGGCGGCCCGTCCACGGCGCCTAGACAGATATTGCTGATTGCTGATTGAGGGGCAACCGAGATTGGCGATTGGCGATTGAGGGACAAGAGATATTGCCGAGTGGCGAGTGGCGATTGAGGGGCAACAGACATGGCCGAATTCGGCAAGCGGCAAGCGGGCTGCCGGAGGACGGGCGCGTGAGTTCCCACCGCCGGCTCACCCTGCTCTGGCTCCTCGCCTGCACCCTCCTCCACCTGTGGATGATCGCCGGCGGGTCCTGGCCCCTGTCCGCCGACGAGGCCCATTACTGGGAATGGTCCCGCCGTCTGGATTGGAGCTACTACAGCAAGGGGCCCCTGGTCGCCTATCTGATCGCCCTCGGCACGGCCGTGGGCGGCCAGACGGAATTCGGCGTCCGCCTGCCGGCCGTGCTGCTCGGGCTCGGGCTGGCGGGGATCGCCTACCTCTTGGCCGCCCGGATCTTCCGGAGCGCGCGGGCCGGCTTTCTCAGCGTCGTCCTCCTCAGCGTGATGCCCCTCTACGCGGTGGGGGCCGTCCTCATGACCATCGACCCGCCCTTCGTGTTCTGCTGGGGGCTCGCCTGGCTCTGCCTGTGGCGGGCCGTGCAGCGGGAAGGCGCCATGGCCTGGCACGCTGCGGGAATCGCCTTCGGCCTCGGGCTCCTCAGCAAGTACACCATGCTCATGCTCCTCCCCTGCGTCTTCCTGTGGCTGCAGAGCTCCCCCCGGCTGCGGCTCTGGCTGCGGCGGCGGGAGCCGTACGAGGCGACCTTCCTGGGCCTCCTGATCTTCAGCCCGGTGATCGTGTGGAACGCGCGGCACGGCTGGCTCTCCCTGCGGCATGTCGTGATCCAGGCGGGGGGCGGCGGGGGCCACACCCTCTGGGCGTCCCTGAAGGGGGGGCCGGAATTTCTCGCCACCCAGTTCGGCGTCGTCTCCCCCCTCCTCTTCCTCTGGTTCGTCTGCGCCGTGGGCTGGGCGTGGCGCGAGGGGCTCCGGCAGGACCGGGAGGACCTGCTCCTCCTGGTCTGCGCCTCGGTCCCGGTCTTCCTATTCTTCCAGGTGTGGAGCGTTCTCACGAAGGTGCAGGCGAATTGGGCGGCGCACGCCTACCTCACCGCGGCCGTGGCGACCGCCGGCTGGTACGAGACCCGGGTCGCGGCGGCGTGGACTCGCCGGCAGGTGCAGCGCTTGAACCGCCTCCTGCTCGTCTCTATAATGCTGCCAGCGCTCGTGCTCCCCCTGGGGTTCGCCCCCGACCTGCTCGAGCTGGTCGGGGCCCGCACGCCCGCCAGCCTCGATCTCGTGAGCAAGCGGTTGCGCGGGTGGCCCGAGCTGGGGCGGGCCGTCGGGGCCGTGCTGGCGGCGGCCCCGCCGAACGCGTTCCTGATGAGCGATCGCTATCAGATCGCCAGCGAGCTGGCGTTCTACGTCCCGGGCCAGCCGCGCGTCTACAACCCGAACCTCGGTCGGCGCATGAACCAGTACGACGTCTGGGGCGGCTGGGACGAGCTCCAGGGTCTGGACGGATACTTCGCGACCTACGGGGCGGGCGATCCGCCCGCGGATCTCACCGCGGCCTTCCGGACGGTCGAGCGGGTGCGCGTGGTGCCCATCACCCATCGCGGCCGGCACCTGCGGGATTTCTCCATCTTCCGGGGCCGCGACTTCCAGGGCTTTCCGCCCCGGCCGTTCGCCGGATTCTAGAGGAGCAGCGATGCCCGACCGCCCACGCCTCTCCGTCGTGATCCCGATCTACAACGAGGAGGAGAACGTCCCGCTCCTCGCCCAGGAGATCCGTCAGGCCCTCGACCCCACGGGGATCCTATACGAGGTCGTGGCGGTGGACGACGGCTCCACCGACCGCTCGTGGAGCCGCCTGGAGGCCGTGCGGGTGCAGGACCCCCGCTGGACCCTGGTCGGCCTGCGCCGGAATTTCGGGCAGACCGCCGCCCTGTCCGCCGGCTTCGATCAGTCCCGCGGCGAGGTGATCGTGCCGCTGGACGGGGACCTGCAGAACGATCCGGCCGACATCCCGCGCCTCTTCGAATTGGCCCAGGAGTACGACGTCGTCAGCGGCTGGCGCAAGAACCGGCAGGATCCATTCCTCAGTCGGCGCCTCCCCTCCCTGCTGGCCAACTGGCTCATCTCCAAGGTGACGGGCGTGCATCTCCACGATTATGGGTGTACCCTGAAGGCCTACCGCCGCGAGGTGGTGGAGCATTTGCACCTCTACGGCGAGATGCACCGCTTCATCCCCGCCATCGCGAGCTGGATCGGCATCACCCTCACCGAGGTCGAGACCCACCATCGCCCGCGGCGCTTCGGCCGGTCGAAGTACGGCATCGCGCGGACCGTCCGGGTCTTCCTCGACCTCATCACGGTGAAGTTCCTCTTGAGCTTCGCCACCAAACCCATCCAGGTCTTCGGCATGCTGGGCCTCCTGGCGGCGGGCGCGGGCACGGCCATCGGTGTCTACCTCACGTTTCTCAAGCTCGCCTTCGGGGCCCAGATCGGCGGACGGCCGCTCCTGTTCCTGGGGGCCCTCCTGATCGTGGTGGGCGTGCAGTTCATCGTCATGGGGCTCCTCGGGGAGATGCTGGTCCGCGTCTACCACGAGTCGCAGCAGAAGCCGATCTACCTGGTGAAGCGGGTGCTGGGGCCGCCCGCTGCCGAGTCATGACCACCGGGGCGGCGCCCCCGGGTGCGCGCGGGCGCGGTTCGTTTGTCGGCAAGCTCCTGGTCAGCGGGCTCCTCCTGGGGTTCCTCTTCTGGCGGGTGGATCGCGTCGCCTTCCTCCGGAGCCTCCAGGCCCTGCCACTTTCCCTGTTCCTCGGCTGTCTGCTCCTGTACACCCTGGGATACGTCCTCAGCACCATCCGCTGGCAGCGCCTGCTCCTGGCCGAGGGGATCCGGGTCTCCCTGGGGCGGCTGACCCTGATCTACCTCGAGGGGGCCTTCTTCAACCTCTTCCTGCCCACGCTCATCGGCGGGGACATCGTCCGCGGCTACGCCATCTACAAGCTCACCCGCGGGCACGACGCCTCCATCGCCTCCATTCTGGTGGACCGGCTGTCCGGGTTTGCCGCGCTCATCCTGATCGCCCTCATCGCCGTGGTCGTAGGCTACGGACAGATCCAGGACCCGCAGGTCGCGGCCATGGTCTTTCTCGTGGCCGCCGCCTTCGTCTTTCTGCTGCTGATCCTCCTGAACGATCGCCTCAAGGGTCGGGTCACCGGCCTCCTCGGCCTGGTTGGCCTGGGTCGTTTCCAGGCCAAGCTCCAGGGCTGGGTGGAGGCCCTGCACCGCTACCGACAGCACCGCCGGGCCCTGGTGGTTGCCCTCCTCCTGTCCGGCCTCCTCCAGGCCCTCATCATCGTCACGTACTACTTCGTGGGCGTGGGGCTCAACCTGGGAGTCCCCCTCACCTACTTCTTCGTCTTCGTCCCCCTGGTGACCGTGGTGGCCATGCTCCCGGTGTCGGTGGCCGGCCTGGGCGTGCGCGAAGGCGCTGTCATCTTCTTCTTCGCCAAGGCGGGGGTGGATGCAGCGACCGCGCTCAGCCTGTCGCTCGTCTGGTTCTCGCTGACCCTCATCGTGAGCAGCCTGGGCGGCCTGGCGCTGCTCCTG